>CAZKST010000001.1:0-56795 GCA_964555395.1 uncultured Thiotrichaceae bacterium
AATTAAACGGGTTTTGCCCAAATACGCCGCCGCTAAAATCACAAAATTATTTTCTGTTGTTTCAGGAGTTGCTAAAGTGTCTGCTTGCCGAATTGCAATATAATCAGGTTTAAATCCTGCATTTGTTAAGGCTTGCGCAGCAACTGTTTCTAAAGCGGTAAAATCGCGTTGTCCTTGTTTTAAAGCCTGTTGAATTATAGAAAGTTGCTTAAACAAAGCGGGCGCAATTTGTCGTTGTTCAGCCGTTAAATAACCATTGCGTGAACTTTTAGCTAATCCATCATTTTCGCGCACCGTAGGTACACCGACGATTTCAAGTGGCATAAATAAATCTGTCGCCATTTTTTTAATGACACAATATTGTTGATAGTCTTTTAAACCAAAAAAAGCAATATCGGGTTGCACTAAATTAAATAATTTCGTCACAATGGTTGTCACCCCTTTAAAATGCGTGGGACGACTTAAACCGCATAAAGTTGGCGTTAAACTAGGTTCTTCTACAGTTGTACTTTGTTCTAAAGGAAGTGGATATAAAGTTTGCACGGTAGGGGTAAAAACTGCAGTCGTTTTTACGGTGCTTAATAAAGCTAAATCTTGCTCTAAAGTACGCGGATATTTATCAAAATCTTCATTCACGCCGAATTGTAAAGGATTAACAAAAATGCTTACGATGACTTTATCCGCAACTTTGAGTGCTTCTTTAACTAATTGCAAATGTCCTTCGTGTAAATTGCCCATTGTTGGCACGAAAGCAAGTTGATAAGCGTGTGTATAAGGTTGATTGCGTAATTGTTTAACAAAAGTCCGTAATTCTGAATGGGTTGTTAAAGTCAGCATGAAAAGGGTAATCCTTACAAAAAAGCTTTTTAAAAAAGAATATAGTAACCGCCCGATAAAATAAATATCATTGCCCAAATCGTAATTCACGCAATTTGCTTAATTTCTATAAAAATAATTTTTAAATTGTGTCAATTTAAATTAGTTGCGTGAATTGTGGTTTAGATAAGAAAGTAATATCTTAATATTTTGGGTTATTTATAAGTCTTTTTATAGTACGGTTACTGTATGTACTAAAGATACATAAATTAGCATAAAAAAACCCCCTTTATTTTAAAGGAGGTTATAAATCTACAATAACCCAAAGTTTGGTAAATAAATTTTAGTTCAGACCTAAACCAGATAAGCGTTTTATCATTTCTGAATATTGTGCAGAATCAACAGTGCCATAACTAGAATCCATTGGACTAACAGTGACATAGCCTGCTTTGATTCGTACACCTTCCGACCATTTTTCTTCAGCATTCACTTCTGATGAGGGAATGACCACAATGCCTGGTTTGCTTGCCATTGTCTCTTTATTTTTTTCGCCTGTTGGGTCGCTTGCGTTGGCAAAAACAGCAGCAGGGTAGCTACTAATGTAAGGTCCCATTTGAGCTGCAAAATGAGGAGTTGCGTCACTATATGAACCAATAAAAGTAAATTCTCCCCCTTTTAATAATTTCGTATTGGGAATATTTATATTTAAGCCTAAACCATGTGGTAATAATGCCCCATTGCCGCGATTTTTTTCTAAAGCGTTAACTAAACTTAAAACAATGTCTGCAACCAGTTCTAAATTTTGTTCGCCGCTTGAAGCACTTACAGCAATTGCAGGCACATTACGTTTTAACGCCATGACTGCTGCTCCAACTGTGCCAGATAAATTGGTGGCTATTCCTAAGTTATTGCCTGCATTGGGACCAGAGATAACTAAATCAGGCGGTGTCGTGTAAAGTACATCTAAGCCATACAAAACCGCCATGACAGGTGTTCCACCAACAAAATTAATAGATTCATCAGTTTCATCTTTGCCAATTTCTACAGGGCGCAAGAAGGTAATTGAAGAAGATTTGCCGCTTTGGTCATCTTTGGGCGCAGAGATGCGAACGGTATGTCCTGCTGCCTTAAGCTTTTGATAAAGTACGCGAATATTGCTTTTTTGATAACCATCATCATTGCAAAGCAAAATGGTCAGTGCGTTAACGGGTAATCCATAAGTACATAAACAAATCACTAACAAATAACGAAAAAAATATGTCATTGTGCTGAACTCCTAAAGTGAGAAAAGGGCTTTATTGTGAGTGGGGCTGAGTGACAACATGATGACTTTTTTGTGACAATTTATAACAAGTGAAAGGATTTATTCAGTTTTAGCTTAACTATTTGAATAGAAACTTGATTAAAAATGATTGGCGGGAGATTTATTGAATTTATAGAAGTTATGAAAACTAGAGTAGGCTTCTTTTTGCGTTTACTTGTCTTGTTTTAACCTTAGTTGTTTGCTGACAAGATAAAAAACAATTTTAGCATTTAAGCTTCCTAAACAGTTTAATTTTGATATGATTCGCAACTTTATCACTTTAACACCTCCCTAATTTTTTGTTAATCTATAGTCTTAAAGCTAACGTAATGATTAGTTTTTAAGCGGTAAAACTATACATAAAATAATAGTTAAGGTGGGGATTTTGCTTTGTAGTGAAATCAATTAGATACGAATTCACTTAATAACCGTTAACACTTTAGTTTGACACTATTTGTAGAAACTGTTTTTTTAATAGTGTTCTCAAGTAGTTACTCTTTAAATTTTAGGAGTTTACTTAAATGCCTTTGCGTAAACAATTAGCAAATGCCATTCGTGTCCTTAGTATGGATGCTATACAAAAAGCCAATTCAGGACATCCAGGTGCGCCGATGGGAATGGCTGATATTGCTGAAGTTTTGTGGAATGATTTTTTAAAACATAATCCAAGCAATCCACAATGGGTAAACCGTGACCGTTTTGTGTTGTCTAATGGACATGGTTCAATGTTGCTTTACGCATTGTTGCATTTAAGCGGCTATGATTTATCTATCGAAGATTTGAAAAATTTTCGTCAATTTCATTCTAAAACCCCAGGGCATCCTGAATATGGATATGCACCGGGTGTTGAAACCACAACGGGTCCATTAGGGCAGGGGATTAGTAATGCGGTTGGAATGGCGATTGCTGAAAAAACCTTAGCGGCGCAATTTAACCGTCCTAATCATGCAATTATTGACCATTATACCTATGTTTTTTTAGGTGACGGTTGCATGATGGAAGGGATTTCGCATGAGGTTTGCTCATTAGCGGGTACGTTGAAATTAGGCAAGTTAATTGCCTTTTATGATGATAATGGCATTTCTATTGATGGCGAAGTAGAAGGCTGGTTTAGCGATGATACGGCTAAACGGTTTGAAGCTTATGGTTGGCAGGTGATTCCAGCCGTTGATGGGCATAATGCGGAAGCGATTCGGCAAGCTGTGCTTGCAGCGCAGCAAGTGACGGATAAACCGACTTTAATTTGTTGTAAAACAGTGATTGGTTGCGGTTCACCGAATAAACAAGGTAAAGAAGAATGTCATGGCGCGCCCTTGGGCGATGCAGAAATTGCTTTAACTCGTCAGGCTTTAGAGTGGACTGCGCCCGCGTTTGAAATTCCTGCGGATATTTATGCAGGTTGGGATGCAAAAGCTAAAGGACAGCAGGCACAAAGTGCTTGGGAAAGTCAGTTTGTCGCGTATGCACAAGCTTATCCTGAGTTAGCCACAGAATTGCAACGGCGGTTAAAAGGCGAATTCCCCAGCGATTGGCAAGCTAAAGCAGCGGAATTTATCGCAACTACGCAAGTAAAAGCGGAAAAAATTGCTTCACGCAAAGCTTCACAAAATGCGTTAGCCCATTTTAATGCTTTATTGCCTGAATTATTGGGCGGTTCAGCGGATTTAGCGGGTTCAAATTTGACCTTGTGGAAAGGTTCAAAAGGCATTCAACAAGATGCGGCGGGCAACTATATTTATTATGGTGTGCGGGAATTTGGCATGGCGGCAATCAATAACGGGATTGCGTTACATGGCGGCTTTATTCCTTATGGCGCGACTTTCTTGATGTTTTCTGAATATGCGCGTAATGCGTTACGCATGGCGGCATTAATGAAATTGCGTTCTATTTTTGTATTTACCCATGATTCTATTGGTTTAGGTGAAGATGGTCCAACCCATCAACCTGTTGAACAAATTGCAACCTTGCGCTTAATTCCCAATATGTCGGTGTGGCGACCTTGCGATGCAACAGAATCCGCTGTTGCGTGGAAATTGGCATTAGAGCGTAAAACCATGCCGACCAGCATGGCATTTTCACGGCAAAATTTAAATCCACAACCGCGTAGTGCTGAACAGGTCGCCAATATTTCCCGCGGTGGCTATATTTTACTTGAACCCGCCACTGCACCTGAAGCGATTATTATTGCAACAGGTTCTGAAGTAGGTTTAGCCGTCGATGCGGCAACGCAATTAAATCAAGCAGGACATGCAATTCGCGTGGTGTCTATGCCTTCTACTGATACCTTTGACGCACAACCTGAAGCATATAAAGCGGATGTATTGCCCGCTAATATCACTGCGCGAGTAGTGGTTGAAGCAGGTGTAAGCGATGGTTGGTATAAATATGTAGGTTGGCAAGGTAAAATTATTGGCATTAATTGCTTTGGGGAATCTGCTCCTGCGGGCGAATTAATGAAACATTTTGGTTTTACGACTGACAATGTAGTGAATACCGTTAAAACTTTACTCAACAAGTAAAAAATCGCGCTCGCGCCAAGACTGTTATCCTCAGCGGCGGCGCAGCGTCATCATGGCATTGTGCAACAGTGCTTAAAAAAACAAAAAAGTAGTTAAACAAACAATACAATTAATTGAAATAACACGAAATATCTAGGAGAGCAGAATGGCTATTAAAGTCGCAATCAACGGTTATGGACGGATTGGTCGCAATATTTTACGCGCTTTATACGAATCCAACCGCACTAGCGAAATTCAAATTGTCGCAGTGAATGATTTAGGCGATGCAGAAACTAATGCGCATTTAACTAAATATGACACCGCTCATGGACGTTTTAACGCTGATGTGAGCGTTGAAGGCAATCATATGATTGTTAATGGCGATAAAATTCGTGTTTGTGCTGAACGTGATCCAAGTAAATTACCTTGGGGCGAATTAGGGGTTGATGTTGTTTTTGAATCTACAGGTTTATTCACCAGTAAAGCAAAAGCAAGCGGACATTTAGCGGCTGGCGCGAAAAAAGTTTTAATTTCTGCACCAGGTGAAAAAGATGTTGATGCCACTGTGGTTTATGGCGTAAATCACTCTATTTTAACTTCTGATTTAACCGTTGTTTCTAATGCTTCTTGTACAACTAACTGTTTAGCTCCTTTAGTTAAACCGTTACATACTAAAATTGGTGTCGTGCATGGTTTAATGACTACGATTCACGCTTACACTAATGACCAAGTGTTAACTGATGTCTATCACAAAGATTTACGTCGCGCACGTTCTGCAACAATGTCTATGATTCCTACTAAGACAGGTGCTGCGGCTGCGGTTGGTTTAGTATTACCTGAATTAAATGGTAAATTAGATGGTTTCGCAATGCGCGTTCCTACTATCAACGTCTCTGTAGTCGATTTAACTTTTGTTGCTGCGCGTCCAACAACGAAAGATGAAATCAACAGCATTTTAAAAGATGCGTCACAAAATGAATTAAAAGGCGTGTTAGCGTATAACACTGAACCTTTAGTGTCTGTTGATTTTAATCACAATGCGTTTTCTTCTAACTATGATGCAACGCAAACACGGGTGACTGATGGTACTTTAGTTAAAGTATTATCTTGGTATGACAACGAATGGGGCTTCTCCAACCGTATGTTAGATACAACTGTTGCATGGATGAGCGCGAAATAAGCGATTAAATCCATTTGGGGAGTGATTCACTCCCCAAAACTTCTTAAATATTCCTGCTTTGTTGTTCTTTGAAAGTTAATCTCATGGCAACTAAACCTGTGCTCACAGTTATCCCCGCGCTTGAACTCAAAGGCAGTCTAGTCACATTGATGACTTTGCGTGTCTTAGACCCTGAACCCGAGATTTTAACGCAACAATTTGTTAAAAAAATTGAGCAAGCCCCTGATTTTTTCAAAAACGCGCCCATCATTATCGATTTACAAGCTTTACAAGAAACAGAAAAAACCATTGATTTAACGTTTTTAGTTGCTTTATTAAAACGTTACGAATTAGTACCCGTAGCAATTAAAGGCGGTACAGCGGAGCAAAATCAAGCTGCTTTAGCTTTATCTTTAGGCATTTTATCTGCGAGCGCAACAAAACCAGCAACCCGCCAACCCACCGCTAATTTACTCCCTACATTCAACGGCACTGAAACAACTACCGCCACGAATATTACGCAACCCGTTGTTACTAAAGTGATTACGCAACCTGTGCGCTCTGGTCAACAAATTGTTGAAATGAACGGGGATTTAGTCATTCTTTCCAGTGTAAGTGCAGGGGCAGAAGTATTGGCACAACGTCATATTCACGTCTATGGTGCATTGCGAGGGCGGGCATTGGCAGGGGTCAATGGCGACCAAGAAGCGCGGATTTTTTGCCAAGTGCTAGATGCTGAATTGGTTTCGGTTGCAGGGCATTACATTGTCAATGAAGATTTAGACAGTAGCGTGCGCAATAAAGCCACCCAAATTTTTTTGCAAGAGGGGCAACTTGCTATTCAAGCCTTAGAACCCTATCCACGTTAGAGTAAAACGTGAGATAGTCTGGTCAATCTTTTCAGATTTAACATTTTTTTGTAGTCTAGGCACGTTTTTTACATCTATTTTAAAACGACTATGCAGATGGCTATTCAATCTTATACAAACACGCCATAACGAATTTAAAGAATTTTTTAGGAGAAAAGTGCTTGACTAAAATCATCGTTGTGACATCAGGCAAAGGCGGAGTGGGCAAAACAACCACCAGTGCAGCATTTGCGACCGGTTTAGCATTACGCGGTTATCCAACCGTTGTTATCGATTTCGATGTAGGATTACGGAATTTAGATTTAATCATGGGCTGTGAACGCCGTGTAGTCTATGATTTGATTAATGTAATTAATGGCGAGGGCAATCTTAATCAAGCGTTAATTCGTGATAAGCGCGTTGATAATTTATACATTCTGCCCGCTTCGCAAACACGCGATAAAGAAGCACTGACTTTGCAAGGCGTTGAACGGGTTTTAACAGAATTAGCAGAACGTTTTGCTTTTATTGTCTGCGATTCTCCCGCAGGGATTGAGCAAGGCGCGCTTATGGCAATGCACTTTGCTGATGAAGCGATTATTGTTACTAATCCAGAAGTGTCTTCAGTGCGCGATTCTGACCGCATGATTGGTTTATTATCCAGCAAAACCCGTAAAGCCATTGAAGGAGCGCGCATTAAAGAGCATTTATTAATTACACGCTATTCCCCGAAGCGAGTGAATTCAGGTGAAATGATGAGCTCAGCCGATGTGCAAGAAATTTTGGCAATTCCTTTACTGGGCGTAATTCCAGAATCCTCTTCAGTTTTACAAAATTCCAATGCCGGCATTCCCATCGTGTTAGATGAAAATAGTGATGCGGGACAAGCTTATTTAGATATCGTTGCCCGCTTTTTAGGTGAAAATCGTCCGCATCGGTTTTTACAAGAGAAAAAAGGCTTACTTGCCCGTTTATTTGGCAATTAAGCTGAAAAAAGGAACAACATCATCATGAGCTTGTTTGATTATTTTCGTTCAACAAAACCCAAAACAGCGACCTTAGCAAAAGAACGCTTGCAAATCATTGTGGCGCATGAGCGCGGTTTAAGAAAATCCCAGCTCGATTTTTTGCCATTACTGCATCAAGAATTATTAGCCGTTGTGCGTAAATATGTCGCGATTGAAGAGGGACAAATTAAGGTCAATGTAGAAAAAGAAGGGGAATATGAAGTGTTAGAATTAAATATTACCCTGCCTGAAAAAGACAATTAAACCGCTATTTTTTAAGGAAACACGATGGCATCTGCTGCACAACGACTCCGTGATTTATTAAACCGTCCTGCTATTCTCACTATTGCGGGTTGTTATGACGGAATTTCCGCCAAATTAGTCGAACAAGCAGGGTTTGACGCGGCTTTTATGAGTGGGTTTGGCGTGTCGGCGGTGCGTTTAGGTTTGCCTGATACGGGCTTAATTTCGTATGAAGAGATGCTTTCGCAAGGGCGCGCAATTTGTGCAGCGACAACCATTCCCGTGTTAGGCGATGGTGATACAGGGTATGGCAATCCTTTGAATGTTAAACGTACAGTACAAGGTTATGCGCAAGCGGGTTTTGCTTGCATTATGCTTGAAGACCAAGTTGCACCTAAACGTTGCGGACATACGCAAGGAAAACAGGTAGTTGACCGTCACGAGGCACGAATGCGTATTCAAGCCGCTTTAGATGCTAAAGCAGAAGGAGCAGATATTTTAATCATGGCGCGCACCGATGCACGGGCAACGCATGGTATGGATGAGGCGTTATATCGCGCTCAGATGTTTGCTGATATGGGCGTGGATATTAACTTTTTAGAAGCTCCGCAAAGTATCGAAGAAATGCAGCGTTATTGTCGTAGCGTCCATGGTTTTAAAATGGCAAATATGATTGAGCAAGGCAAAACGCCTTTATTACCAGTGCCGCAATTGGAAGAAATGGGCTATAAAATCGCGGTGTATCCGTTGACAGCATTAAGTGCGTCTATTTTTGCCATGCAGCAAGCTTTGAAAGCGTTAAAACAGCAGCAGCCTGTTGAGAAAATGCTAAGTTTTGAAGAGCTAAAAACAGTTGTTGGTTTTAATGATTATTATCGTGCTGAAGAAAAATATCGCTAATGTGATTTGCTATGTTGAATTTTACACAAGAAAATGATTTATGGCTAAATTTGCAGCAACAGAGCAACTCACAACTTCAGCAGCAGCAACTGCTTGAGTTGATTAAATTATTATTGGCAAAAGTTGATAATAATGAAACTACGCTTGCACAATTTGATAAAGAAATTTTGCTAGATTGTTTGTTAGAACAACAAAAAATTGCAGAATTTATCGTTACTTTGCTAACAACTACGTTGCCGCATTTAGCAGAGGAATATCAAGGAAGCAGTTTTGAGCAAACATTGCAAACGCTTAAACAAGAAGTTGCGCAGCAATTAGCAAAAGCAAAACAATTGGCGGCTAAAGTAAAACTAATCAACACTGAAAAAAATCGCTTTGCACAAATTACGCAAAAATATCAACATTTAGCACAACAATTCACAGAAGAACAACAACAACTACAAAATTTCAAACAGCAATATCAACAGTTAAAACAATTAAGCCAACAATTAAAAGAAACTCAGCTCGCAAAATTGACTGTTGTCGACAAATTGATTGACGATAGTTTAATGATGATTGCTAGTTTGATTCATACCTTGCAACAACGCTTTTCAAATCAACAACAACACTATCAAGCTAATCAAGCGGTTACAGAAGCTTTACAACAAGAAGGCTTTGCCCAAACCTATCAATATACAGAAGAATTAATAACACTTAGCCAAACGATTCAAGGACATTTGAGCAGTTTTGATGCACGTTTAAATGAATGGTTAGCACATAATGAAAAGCAGCAAGCATTATTGAGAAACTTACGAGAACCGCAGCAAACGCTTAGCCACGCCGCCCCCGACACACCCGAAATAGAAGAGTAAAAAAGTTGAGAAAAATACCTTGTTTTTTATTTTGTTATAAAAAATAGGGGAAAAAGTTTTTTTTGATTAAAATTAACATAAATTAATTATTAATATTTAAATAAAGCGTTTAATTATCAGATAATTATTCATTTTCACTAGAATTCTTGATTTTTTTATTGACCCTCTTAACCTCACCTATTATACTGCAAACTCTTTTGATAAAGCGGCATCATTTATTTTTTGAGAGGTTAAGCTTTTTATGAGTGCAAAACCGCCGCTTAAAGTAAAAAATATAGTTTTAAATACATGTTTAATAAAGTAGCACACCTAATGTCTGACGATAACAAGGTAGCGCCAGCTTCGCAAGCTATCATTGAAGCCAAAAAAATTTTTAATATTCAAATTTACCTTGTCGCAACAATTACATTAATTGCTTATTTTATTGCAGGACAAGGAAACGCTCAAAGTAGTTTGTTTGGTGGTTTTATTGTGCTATGTAACACATGGCTTTCCATTCGCCGCCTAGGATGGGCAGAGCAATTGGCAAAAACGAATCCAGGACGTGAACTTGCTGTAGTGTATCAAACAGCTATTCAGCGTTTTGTAATTACACTGGTGTTATTTGCCGTTGGTATGGGCATTTTAAAATTAGCCCCTATTCCCATGCTAGCTAGTTTTGCCATTGTGCAACTAAGTTTTTTCTTTACGCTGTTTCCAGCTAAAAAATAAATAAATTTATAAACTTTTAATTTTTAAACTTTGTAAGGAGTGATAGTAGCGTGAGTACCGCAGAACATTCCACTGGTGGGCAAACCCCTGTTGAATATATTCAGCACCATTTAACCAATTTAAGCGTTGGTGATGGTTTCTGGACAATCAATATTGATACCTTATTTTTCAGTATCATGCTGGCAGTATTATTTGGTTGGATTGCTAAAAAAGTTACCGATAATATGAGCATGGACAAACCTTCAGCAATTCAAAGTGTATTAGAAGTTGTTGTAGAGTTTGTAGATGGACAAGTAAAAGACTCATTTCATGGTAAAAATCCATTAATTGGACCTTTAGCATTAACAATTTTTGTATGGATTTTCTTACAAAATGCAATGGATTTAATCCCTGTGGATTTATTACCATTATTAGCCTCTTTTGTTGGTATTCCTTACTTAAAAGTCGTACCTACTACCGATTTATCCGCTACCTTTGGGATGTCAATCAGTGTATTCTTCCTGATTATGTACTCAAACTTTACAACCAAAGGCCCCATCGGTTTTGCAAAAATGTTCTTATTCCATCCTTTCTCCAGTAATAACATTATTGCCAAAATCATTTTAATGCCTTTCAACGTTTTAATGACATGTATTGAAGAAATTGCAAAACCCGTTAGTATGGGCTTGCGGTTATTTGGTAATATGTTTGCAGGCGAATTGATTTTTATCTTGATTGCTTTATTACCTTTCTGGATTCAATGGGCACCTGGTGGTATCTGGGCAATTTTCCATATTGTGGTAATTAGTTTACAAGCCTTTATTTTCATGTTATTGACTATCGTTTATCTCAGTATTGCACACCAATCTGGTGAAGACGAACATCACTAACGGATGAATATAGAAACGGAATTTGTTAAAATTCTGTTTCTAAATTTAAATTTTATCTTTCAATCAAACTTTATTTTACTTTTAATTTTTAAGGAGACTTTTCAATGAGTATGGGTGCTGATGCTGTTGCTCAAATTGGTGCTGTTTACGCAAACACTGTATTAGTTGTTGGTTTTATTTTAGCTTTCGCAGCTGCTGCTTCTGCAATTGGCTGGGCGATGATTTGTTCTCAATACTTAGCAGGGATTGCTCGTCAACCTGAAATGCGCGCTCAATTAATGGGTCAAATGTTATTTACAGGTGGTTTAATGGAAGCGTTCCCAATGATCGCTTTAGGTATCGCAATGTTCTTCACCTTTGCTAATCCATTTGCAGGTTCTTTAATTACTGCTTTAGGGTTGAAATAAGGTTAAATTGGAAATTCACCACAAACGTTTTTTTCTTTTAACCTATACGTTTAGGGGATAACCATGAATTTAACCGCAACGCTATTGGGGCAAATGTTAACCTTCGCGGTTCTCGTTTGGTTCGTTAGCCGCTATCTCTGGACGCCGATGACAGCTATGTTAGCAGACCGTAACAAACGGATTGCCGACGGATTGTCAGCCGCCGATCGTGGTAAGCATGAATTAGAGTTGGCTCAACAGCGCGCCGCTGATATTTTACGCAAAGCTAAACAAGAAGCAGCTGAAGTTGTGGCAGTCGCCAACAAACAAGCTTCTCAAGTTATAGATCAAGCACGCATAGAAGCTAAAGCTGAAGGGCAACGTCAATTAGAAGCAGCGCAAGCCGAAATTGAACAAGAGAAAAAACGTGCGCAGGAACATCTGTATGAACAAGTTGTTAGTCTCGCAATTACCAGTGCTGAAAAAGTATTGGAACGCGAAATTAATGCCTCAATTCATGCCGAATTTATTGAAAATATGATCAAAAAAGTGTAGGCGCAACGTATGTCAGAATTAGCCACTCTGGCGCGTCCTTATGCGGAGGCTATCGCCGCGCTCGCCAAACAAGATGATAGCTTTGATAAATGGTCTGAAGACCTTGCTAATTTGTTAGCAATCGTTTCAGACGCAGACATGAAAGCTGTTATTTATAATCCTCGCATTGCAAAAGATACTTTGAAAAAGTTAATGCTGGATGTGTGCGAAACCGTAAGCGACGCGACGAAAAATTTAATCAAAGTCTTAGTAGATAATCAACGGTTAGAAGCTATTCCTCAAATAGTTGAACAATACGAAACTTTGAAGTCCGAGTATAAAGGATATGCTAAGGTAGAAATTATTTCTGCTTATGAGGTTTCTCCCGAACAACAGCAAGCCGTTATCAACACAATGAGTAGCCGTTTAGGAAAAGCTGTGACAATTACAGTTTCTCATGATGCCTCTCTCATGGGTGGATGGTTATTGCGGGTCGGAGATGAAGTGACTGACTTATCCGTACGCGGTCGTCTCCAAAAGTTATCTGCCGAATTGCGCCACTAAAGCGAAAGCGAGATATTAGCAATGCAGCTTAATCCTTCTGAAATCAGTGAACTGATTAAAAAGAAAATTCAAAATTATGATTTAGCTACCCAAGCCCGTAGCGAAGGGACAGTAGTTAGCGTTACTGACGGTATTATTCGTATTCATGGTTTAGCCGATGCAATGCAAGGGGAGATGATTGAACTTCCCGGCGATTCTTACGGCATGGTATTAAACTTAGAACAAGATTCCGTTGGTGCCGTTGTATTAGGAAAATATGAGCATATTACCGAAGGTGACACCGTTAAGTGTACAGGTCGCATTTTAGAAGTGCCTGTGGGTGAAGCTTTATTAGGTCGGGTTGTTAACTCTTTAGGTCAACCGATCGATGGTAAAGGACCAATCAATGCAGAAGGTAGCTTACCGATTGAGCGTATTGCCCCTGGGGTTATTGCTCGTCAATCCGTTAGCCAACCTGTGCAAACGGGTTTAAAAGCGATTGACGCGATGGTGCCAATTGGACGTGGTCAACGGGAATTAATCATCGGTGACCGTCAAACTGGTAAAACCGCTGTTGCAGTTGACGCGATTATCAACCAAAAAGGGACTGGCGTTAAGTGTATTTATGTAGCGATTGGACAAAAAGCGTCCTCTATCGCTAACGTAGTACGCAAGTTAGAAGAGCACGGCGCGATGGCTCACACTATCGTTGTTGCAGCTTCTGCTTCTGACCCAGCATCTATGCAATTCATTGCACCTTACTCTGGTTGTGCGATGGGTGAATACTTCCGCGATAAAGGCGAAGACGCTTTAATCGTTTATGATGACTTAACAAAACAAGCTTGGGCATATCGTCAAGTTTCCTTGTTATTACGTCGTCCACCTGGTCGCGAAGCTTATCCTGGTGACGTGTTCTATTTACACTCTCGTTTATTAGAGCGCGCTGCACGAATCAATGCTGACTATGTAGAAAAACTCACCAATGGCGCAGTCAAAGGTAAAACAGGTTCTTTAACCGCATTACCTGTGATTGAAACCCAAGCGGGTGACGTATCTGCATTCGTGCCTACCAACGTAATTTCTATTACTGATGGTCAAATCTACTTAGAAACTAACTTGTTTAACTCTGGTATTCGTCCAGCGATTAACGCAGGTTTATCCGTTTCTCGGGTAGGTGGTGCAGCACAAACGAAGATTATTAAGAAATTAGGGGGCGGTGTTCGTTTAAGTCTCGCTCAATATCGTGAATTAGCCGCGTTTGCTCAGTTCGCATCTGATTTAGATGACGCAACTCGTAAGCAAATTGAACGTGGTCAACGCGTTACTGAATTGATGAAACAAAAACAATACGCACCTTTAAGTGTTGCCGAAATGGCAGTGTCTCTGTTTGCCGCTAACGAAGGCTTCTTAGATGACGTAGCAGTTAAGAAAGTCGTTGATTTTGAATCAGCATTGCATGTTTATATGCGCAATAACTATGCTGATTTATTGAAAAAAATCAATGAATCAGGTGACTACAACGACGACATCGCGAATACCTTCAAGAAAGCCTTGCAGGACTTCAAAGCCAATCACACGTGGTAGTCGAGTAACAGTGAAAAGGGTGTGTGGCTGAAGTAATAGAAAACTCTTCAACCCCACCCTTTTTGCTTGTCGAAAGGTTTGCTTGACAAAAAGGATAAATTTATGGCGAGCGGTAAAGAGATACGCCTAAAAATTGCGAGTATTAAAAATACGCAAAAAATTACCCGTGCGATGGAAATGGTGGCTGCCAGTAAAATGCGCCGTGCGCAAGAACGGATGAAAAAATCCCGTCCTTACGCGGATAAAATTGCGAGTGTTATTGGTAATTTAGCACATGCAAATCCTGATTATCGTCACCCTTACATGGTAGCGCGGGAAGTTAAATCAGTAGGTATCATTGTTATTTCTTCTGATCGGGGTTTATGCGGTGGTTTAAATACCAATATGTTCCGCGTAACTTTACAACGATTAAAAGAATGGCAACAAAAATTAGGCGCAGACAATATTCATCTTTGCACTATTGGTAACAAAGCTGCTGGTTTCTTTAAGCGTTATGGCGGGAAAGTTTTAGCACAAGCAACCCATTTAGGCGATACCCCCACATTAGAAGACATGATTGGGGTAATGAAAGTGATGTTGGATGCTTATAATAACGGTCAAATTGATGAATTACACTTAGTGTATAACCGTTTTATTAACACCATGACACAACGTCCTGAAGTGCAACAGTTGTTACCAACACCTCCTAGTGATGATGCTCAGTTCCAACATGCATGGGATTATTTATATGAGCCTTCAGCCTCAGAAGTGTTAGACATGTTGTTACAACGCTATATTGAATCCTTGATTTATCAAGGTGTTGTAGAAAATTTAGCATGTGAACAAGCTTCTCGGATGGTTGCGATGAAAAGTGCTTCTGACAACGCGGGTAAAGTTATTAATGAGTTACAACTTGCGTACAACAAAGCACGGCAAGCTTCAATTACCCAAGAAATTTCCGAAATCGTGGGCGGTGCGGCTGCGGTTTAGTTCTCAGCACGTTCATCGTTTATAGCATTAAAAATACGCTAAACGAAATCAGTAAAGAATTTAAAAACTTTAGATTTAAGAGGAAACTGTTCGATGAGTGCAACAGGTAAAATTGTGCAGATTATCGGTGCGGTGGTGGACGTTGAGTTCCCTAGTTCCGCATTACCGAAAGTCTATGACGCTTTAACCGTCGATAATGGTTTAATTTTAGAAGTACAACAACAGTTAGGTGATGGTATTGTACGGACGATTGCTATGGGTAGTACCGATGGCATGAAACGTGAAATGTCCGTAATCAATACTGGTGCACCTATTACCGTTCCCGTTGGTAAAGCAACGTTAGGACGGATTATGGATGTTTTAGGTAACCCAGTGGATGACGCGGGTCCTATTGGTGAAGAAGTTCGTTCTCCTATTCACCGTAAAGCACCTTCTTATGAAGAGTTA
Source organism: uncultured Thiotrichaceae bacterium (assembly GCA_964555395.1). GTDB lineage: Bacteria > Pseudomonadota > Gammaproteobacteria > Beggiatoales > Beggiatoaceae > CAZKST01. Next base: position 15,669 of record CAZKST010000001.1, read on the forward strand.
GCCGCTAACAATGATTTGTTAGAAACTGGTATTAAAGTGATTGACTTGATTTGTCCTTTCGCAAAAGGCGGTAAAGTTGGTCTGTTCGGTGGTGCGGGTGTAGGTAAAACCGTTAACATGATGGAATTAATCCGTAACATCGCTATTGAGCACAGTGGTTTCTCTGTGTTCGCTGGTGTGGGTGAGCGGACTCGTGAAGGTAACGACTTCTATCATGAAATGAAAGAAGGCGGCGTTATTGACAAAGTATCTTTAGTATACGGTCAGATGAACGAGCCACCAGGTAACCGTTTACGCGTGGCTTTATCTGGTTTGACGATGGCTGAATTCTTCCGTGATGAAGGTCGTGACGTATTGTTATTCGTTGATAACATTTACCGTTATACCTTGGCAGGAACTGAAGTGTCTGCGTTACTCGGTCGTATGCCTTCTGCGGTAGGTTATCAACCTACATTAGCTGAAGAAATGGGCGTACTTCAAGAACGGATTACTTCTACTAAGACAGGTTCTATTACCTCTATTCAAGCGGTTTATGTGCCTGCGGACGACTTAACTGACCCTTCTCCAGCAACGACCTTTGCTCACTTAGACGCAACGGTTGTGTTATCTCGTCAAGTTGCTGAGTTAGGGATTTATCCAGCGGTTGATCCATTAGACTCTACTAGCCGTCAGCTCGACCCATTAGTGGTTGGTCAAGAGCATTATGATGTTGCCCGTTCTGTTCAAGGGACTTTACAACGTTATAAAGAGTTGAAAGATATTATTGCGATTTTAGGGATGGACGAGTTATCTGAAGAAGATAAATTAACAGTATCTCGTGCGCGTAAAATCCAACGTTTCTTATCACAACCTTTCTTCGTAGCAGAAGTATTTACAGGTTCTCCTGGTAAATATGTTTCTCTCAAAGATACCATCAGTGGATTTAAAGCAATTGTGAGTGGTGAATATGACCATTTACCAGAACAAGCTTTCTACATGGTGGGTTCTATTGACGAAGCTGTTGAAAAAGCTAAGAAATTATAATCGCCGACCTGCATTTTGTTAGCGTTTATCGCTAACAAAATGTGGACTCACTTAAGAGGACACGACTATGACGATGACTATTCATGTTGACATCGTAAGTGCTGAGGCGGAGATTTATTCTGGTCAAGCTGAAATTTTATTTGCGCCTGCAATGCAGGGAGAAATTGGGGTAATGCCACGTCATACACCTTTTTTATCTCCTTTAAAAGCAGGTGAAGTGCGCATTAAAACTGCACCTGATCACGAAGAATCCTTTTTTATCTCAGGTGGGATGATTGAAGTTCAACCTTCTCGCGTGACAGTTCTTGCAGATACCGCATTACGAGCTAAAGACCTTGATGAAGCGGCTGCTTTAGAAGCAAAGCAACGCGCGGAGATGATGTTAGCGAATCGTAAATCTGATATTGACTACTCAAAGGCTCAAGGCGAGTTAGCTGAAGCTATGGCTCAGTTACAAGCTTTAGATCGTCTCCGCAAAGTTACGCGCATTCGTTAAGAATAATGATGGCTGGGATTTCTCAGCCATTATTTCCCTTTCTAAATATGAAAAGTTTTTATAAACTTTCTATTCCCTTCATTCTCTATTGTGTGGCAATTTTCTCGTGAAACTTATCCCTATTGTGCTCGCGGCTGGACAAGGCAAGCGGATGCGGTCAGCTTTGCCCAAAGTATTGCATCAATTAGCTGATAAAAGCTTATTGCAACATGTGATTGATACAACAACACAGTTACAGACAATCCATAATCAAGCTATTCAACAACTTTATGTTATTTATGGACATGGTGGTACGGCGGTTTGTCAAGCTGTTCAGCAGTGGCAAAGTAGTTATCCAGACTGTAAATTGAATTTAGTTGAACAAGCTCAACAATTAGGGACTGGACATGCCGTTGCTCAGGCAATGCCCTTGATTGATAATGAAGCAACGATTCTTGTGCTTTATGGGGATGTGCCATTGATTCAGGCGCAGACGCTGATGCGTTTATGTGCATTATTGCGAGAAAAAACACTGGCTTTATTGACTGTTACGGTTGCTAATCCACAGGGATATGGACGAATTGTGCGCAATACGGCGGGCGAAGTAGTCAAAATAGTGGAAGAAAAAGATGCTGATGACAGTATTAAGCAAATCAATGAAGTTAACACTGGGATTTTAGCCGTTTCAGCGGTGGCGTTGCGACGTTGGTTAGCAAATTTAAATAATCATAATGCGCAAAAAGAATACTATTTGACTGATATTATTGCAGCAGCCGTCGCCGAGGGGTTTCAAATTGCGACGTGTCAACCTGAAACAGTGCAAGAAGTTTTAGGCGTGAATGACCGCGCACAATTAGCACAGCTAGAACGCCATTATCAACAACGTGTTGTACAGCAATTAATGCAGCAAGGAGTTACGTTTAGAGACCCCAACCGTGTTGATATTCGTGGACAATTGACTGTAGGTCAAGATGTTGAAATTGATATAGATGTTATTATTGAAGGGCGGGTACATCTTGGCGACCGTGTAAAAGTAGGCGCGTTCAGTTTATTGAAAAATATGGAAATTGGACAAGATAGCGTTATTCTGTCTCATTGTGTATTGGAAAATTCTATTGTTGGGCAAGAGGCTAAAATTGGTCCCTTTACGCGTTTACGTCCAGAAACGCAACTTGCAGATAATGTACATATTGGTAATTTCGTAGAAATTAAGAAAAGTAAAGTAGGGAATGCCTCAAAAATTAATCATTTAAGTTATATCGGTGATAGTGAAATTGGGCAAAATGTCAATGTAGGTGCAGGGACAATTACTTGTAACTACGATGGCGTTAATAAATTTAAAACAATTATTGGCGATAATGCTTTTATTGGCTCGGCAACACAACTGGTTGCTCCCGTCAGTGTAGGACAAGGCGCGACCATTGGCGCAGGCTCAACCATTACCCGTGACGCGCCTGCGGATAAATTAACGCTTAGCCGTCCCGCGCAGCAAACGATTGGACATTGGCAACGTCCTACTAAAAAATAATTTTAAATTTCAATTTATTACAAATTATGTTGCATTGTGTTTTACATCAACCTGAAATTCCCCCCAATACGGGCAATATTATTCGTCTCTGTGCTAATACAGGAATTCAGTTGCATTTAATCCATCCGCTGGGTTTTACTTTAGATGACCAACGTTGTCGGCGGGCGGGGTTGGATTATCATGAATGGGCAAGTGTCCAAAATCATGAGAATTTAGCAGCGTTTTATCAAAGCGCGCAACCACAACGCATATTTGCGTGTTCAACTAAAGGCAAGCAATATCACACGATGCCACATTATCAGGCAGGTGATACTTTTTTATTTGGCTGTGAAACTAAAGGCTTGCCCGCTGAGGTTTTAGCCAGTTTGCCACCTGAGCAAATTATCCGTATTCCAATGTTAGCGACCAGTCGCAGCATGAATTTATCCAATGCCGTTGCAGTCATTTTATATGAAGCATGGCGACAATTAGGCTTTCCCAACGCCTGTTAATTTTTAACTGAAAATCGTTTTATGCAAGCTTATCAACGTGAATTTTTAGAATTTGCCATTGCGCAACAAGTTTTACGGTTTGGCGAGTTCACTTTAAAATCTGGACGTAATAGTCCTTATTTTTTCAATGCAGGTTTATTCAATACAGGCAATGCTTTAGCGCGTTTAGGGCGTTATTATGCTGCCACTTTGCAAGCCTCTGGTTTGGAATTTACCCATTTATTTGGTCCCGCTTACAAAGGGATTCCGCTGGTTGCTACAACTGCCGTTGCATTAGCAGACCATCATCAGCGTGATGTGCCTTATACATTTAACCGTAAAGAAGTCAAAGACCATGGCGAAGGCGGTTTATTAGTCGGTGCCCCCATTCAAGGCGGTAAAGTTGTTTTAATTGATGATGTTATCAGCGCAGGAACAGCAATTCGCGAAGCGGTACAAATTATTCGGGCGCAAGGCGCAGAATTAGCAGGAATTGTAATTGCACTGAATCGGCAAGAAAAAGGACAAAGCGAGTTGTCCGCGATTCAAGAAGTTGAACAAAGTCTCAATGTTAAAGTTTTCAGTATTGTGACTGTGACTGATTTAATGAACTATCTTGCAGAGCAGCAAGGTTATGAGCGTGTTTTAACTGCCATGCAAAATTATCGCGCCCAGTATGGCGTAAACACTTAGCACAGTGGATAAACGAATGGGCTGGCTATATTGTGTTATTGCGGGACTACTAGAAATTGCATGGGTAGTCGGCTTAAAATACTCTGATGGATTTACCCGTTTATATCCCAGTTTAATCACCATTATCTTGATGATTTTAAGCATGGTTTTGCTGGCTTTAGCGTTTCGCACCTTGCCCATTGGCACCGCTTATGCGGTCTGGGTTGGGATTGGAACGGTGGGCACGGTTATCATTGGCATGTTATATTGGAATGAATCTGCTGACCTCATACGCATCATGTGCATTGCATTAATTGTTATGGGTATTGTTGGCTTAAAATTAACCTCTTCATAAAAATAAGTGTTTATCAATCCAAAAGTATGAAGACAACTTTTAATGTGGTTAATTATGTCCACTGAGTCTTTTTCACCGCTTGCTGTTTATCAGAAATTAGTTGCTAATTTAAATCAAGTTGTTAGCGGACAAAATGCAGCCATTCGTAAATTATTAGCCGCCTTTGCGAGTGGTGGACATGTACTATTAGAAGATTTACCGGGCACGGGTAAAACAACACTTGCAAAGACTTTAGCCCAATCTTTGCAATTAGATTTTCAACGCATTCAATTTACCCCTGATTTATTACCTTCTGATATTGTAGGGGTTTCTATTTTTGATGCTAAAACCCAAAATTTTAGAATTCATCGCGGCCCTGTATTTACAGAAGTTTTGCTGGCGGATGAAATCAATCGCGCTTCGCCGCGTACGCAATCTGCCTTATTAGAAGCAATGGGAGAAGGACAAGTTAGTTTAGAAGGGACGCGCCATCAATTAAGTCCTTTATTTTTTGTCATTGCCACGCAAAATCCTATTGAATTTCATGGCACTTATCCCTTACCAGAAGCACAAATGGATAGATTTGCGCTCCGTTTTAGTTTGGGTTATGTTAGTTTAGAACAAGAAATTGCGATTCTTTCTACACGTCAAACTAGCCAATATTCTTATAGCGTCCCGCCGTGTCTGACCCGTGAAGAAATTGAACAATGGCGTAAAGCCGTGTTTGAGGTGCGGGTAAGTGATGAGCTTAAACGTTATATTGTGGCATTAGTACAAGCTACCCGTACCGCTAAAGGCGTACTCATGGGCGCAAGTCCACGCGCTTCTTTGGCGTTAATGAAAACCGCCCAAGCAATTGCATTATTTGAAGGTAAAGCCTTTGTAACGCCTGAACATGTACAAGAATTGGCAGTATCGGTACTTGCGCATCGCTTAAAATTAGATTCACAAGCCCGCTTTACTGGAACAGAAGCCAATAAAATTGTTGAAGAATTATTGCAAACTGTTCCTGTCCCCATTTAAAAAGGAAACAGCCAATGCGCTATTTTCTTTATTACAACTTCAAGCTGATTTTTGCAATTGATGGCTGGGTGCGGCGGCGGTTTACGTTGGTAGGCAAAATCGTTTTAAGCAGTATTATCATCACGGGGGTATTTGGCATTGATACGCGCCAAACTTTGGCTTATCAACTCTTTGCTTTATTTTTTACGTTGGTATGTCTTTCTCTAGTAAGCATATTTTTTCATCGCCTGCGTTTTACAGTTAAGCGAGAACTGCCTTTTTATATTATGACTGGCGAGACTTTGCAATATCGCGTCACCGTCTATAATCACACGCCCTACTTACAAGCAAATTTACAGCTAATAGAAGACCTTAAACAGCTTTCACCCTCTTATCAAGACTTTATTCAGCAACATGTTTCTGTAAGCACTGAAAATAATTGGTTTGATAACTATGTGGGTTATCCGCGCTGGTTAGAAATGCTGTTAAATAGCAAAGGTGCGATTAATGAACCTGCTTCTGTACCTACTTTGCCGCCCAACAGTTATTTATCGGTGATGTTATCATTGCACTGTATTCGACGCGGTTATATCTATTTTGAAGGCGCGACACTGGTTCAACCCGATATTTTAGGGATTTGCAACTCCTTACACTCAATCAAGCATTACGATAAAATTTTAGTGTTACCCCACAGTTTCCCTGTAAAATCTTTAAACTTATCGGGTTCACGTCGTTTTCAACAAGGTGGAATTAACTTAGCCATTTCGGTGGGAGATGCGGAAGAATTTGTTTCATTACGCGAATATCGACCTGGTGACCCACTACGGAATATTCACTGGAAAAGCATGGCACGTTTGGGAAAACCCGTTATTAAAGAATATCAAGATGAATTCTTTGTGCGTTATGCTTTGATTTTAGACACGTTTATTGATAAAAAAACAGCAGCACGGTTTGAATCTGCGGTTTCAATCGCGGCATCTTTTGCCAGCGCGCCCCGCAACCATGAAAGCCTACTCGATTTAATGTTTGTGGGGACAGAAGAACATTGTTTTACTAGCGGGCGTGGCGTAGGACAAGTTGATAAACTATTAGAAGTATTAGCCTGTGTACAAGCTAAGAATCAAGGTAAAGTCAGTAACTTATTGCCCTTATTAAAAAATCATGTTGCGACTTTAAGCGGCTGTGTGTGTATTTTATTAGCGTGGGATGAAGAACGACAACAAATTGTTGATTTTTTGAGACGGCAAAAATTAGATATGTTAATTATTGTTTTAGCTGATGAAATTCCTAATCCTATTCCTGAACCTTTTTTGCGTTATGTCCGCCCTGCTTATTTAGCGGAAGATATGCAGCAATTTTAATTTTTTTAGCTTATGCGTCATCCTCGTTTATTTATTAATCAACCTTTACAAGCCCATTCGCTGCTGCCTTTAGACAAAGAAGCGGGACATTATTTAACAACGGTTTTACGCTTGCGCCCTGCTGCCATGCTCACCGTATTTAATGGGAAAGGCGGCGAATTTTTAGCCCAGCTCAATGGCAGCGGCAAACAAATGAGTTTGCAATTACTAGCGTTTGATAATAATGAATGTGAATCTGCGTTGAATTTGACTTTAGTCCAAGCGATTTCCCGCCCAGAACACATGGATTTAACCCTGCAAAAAGCCACAGAATTAGGGGTGAGTCGCATTGTGCCTGTGATTACTGAGCGCAGCGCACCATTGGATAAAGAGCGTTTTGAAAAACGGATGCAGCATTGGCAAAAAATTTTACAAAGTGCGTGTGAACAATCAGGACGCAATCGCTTACCTGAATTATTGCCGATTCAACCTTTATGGCAATGGTTAGATACCGATAACGTAACACAAACTTTAAAACTTATTCCAGAACCGCTCGCAAACGACGCATTGCAAATGACGGCAATTCAACCCGCGCCGACGGCAGTTAGTCTGTTAATTGGTGCAGAAGGGGGATTTGCCGCCGCAGAAATTCAACACGCGATACAAAAAGGCTATCAAGCTGTTCATTTAGGAAAACGTATTTTACGCACGGAAACTGCCGCCATTAGTTTATTGGCTTTATGTCAGGGCTTATGGGGAGATTTAACCGTGCGTTAAACTGATGTAGAAATTGCGCGTTGAGACTAAATTAACGCAACTTTCGCTATTTTTTCAGTAATTTCGGGTGATAACTCGCGGGTTTCTGGTTGATTGCGCATGTGGTCAGCGGTTAAATAAAACGCTTTTTGCAAATCTTGCTGTAAAACTTCAGGAATTTGCATGTCGTGCATGGCTTGAAACATGCACAATAACCATTGATCCCGCAGATTTTTATCAATGGGAAACGGTAAATGCTGCACACGCAAACGCGGCTGTCCACGATTTTGCTCATATAAGCCGGGACCACCAAACCACCCGCTGAGAAACTCGAACAAAACTTGCTTAATATGCGCTAAATTTTCACCGTGCATAGCGCGTAACTCTTTGACTTCAGGTAAACTATCCATATAGTTATAGAAACGTTCAACTAATTCACGCAACTTTTCCTCGCCGCCTAAACGGGCGTAAGTGCTCATAACTGGCAATTCCATTGTTTGTTTTGATTCGCACCCTTGCTCATTTTCGCCAGAGTGACAACTACAAGTGCTCGTTTCTGTGGTCATAGAGGTTATCCTTTAATGTTTTTTCATGAAGTTTTGAAAAAGCAGTATACTTAAAAAATATATTAAATGTATTATTTTGGGTTAAAAGCTTAATTTCACAAATATAAGTCTTTATCTATTTTGCCTTTGTTAGGAATCTTACTCATTATGTCGTTAACCAAAACCCTCAGTAGCCAACAAGTTCGTTTTTTACGCAGTCAGGGACACCATTTGCGCCCTGTTGTGATGATTGGACAAAAAGGGATTACTGAAAATGTTTTAAAAGAAATTGATATTGCGCTCGAGCATCACGAATTAATCAAAATTACCATTGCAGAATTAGACCGTATTGAGCGGCAATCGATTAGCGAAACGCTATGTGGTCAAATGGGGGCGCATTTGGTGCAACTGATTGGCAGAATTAGTTTATTGTACCGTCCAGCTAAACAACCTAAGTTAGTACTTCCTAAATAATTCTATATCACCCACTGTTAAATAACGTCGGTTAATGTAAAAAAACACATTTTGTGTGTGTTTTATAAGTTACCTTAATTATGGAGTTGATGTGTGAATCTAAAACCTTATGTTTTTAGTATAGAAGAAGAACGTAGCGCTTGGACAACGGATCATACAACATGCACACATTTTCCAACTCGAGACACTATTCTAATAGTAGATGATATCGTAGAAAACATGACGGTGTTGCACCGCTTTCTGACCAATGCGGGATTTAGAGTTTTAATTGCGCAAGATGGTAAAAGCTGTATAGATACGGTTGAACATGCGCGCCCTGATTTAGTTTTATTAGACATTATGATGCCGGTTATGAATGGTTTTCAAGTTTGTGAAATTTTGAAAAATCAATTACATACTAAAGAAATCCCTATCATTTTCATGACGGCATTAGCGGATACCTCAGATAAAGTAAACGGTTTTCGTTTGGGCGCGGCAGATTATATTACAAAACCTTTTCAGCAAGCAGAAGTGTTGGCGCGGATTAACGCGCATTTGAATCTGTATAAACTCAAACGGCAATTACAAAAAACCAATGAAGAATTAGATGCTTTTGCGCATACCGTCGCCCATGATTTAAAAAATCCATTAGCGGCGGTCTCTTCTTTAACTGATTTATTAATGTGCGAATATAAAAATACTGGACAAATTTCACAGCGTTCTGCTGAACGGATGAATCTTATTTCGCGCTCAGTTAATAAAGCATTTAATATTATTGATGCGCTGCTGCTGCTTGCTGGCGTATCCCGTGGCAAAGTCGTTTCATTTGAACCGTTAGATATGAAAATAGTGGTTGATAACGCATTATTGCGTTTGCACCATTTAACCCAAGAAGCAGTCATTGAAGTACCACAGCAATGGTTTTCCTCTGTAGGTTATGCGCCATGGGTAGAAGAAATTTGGGTTAATTATTTAAGTAACGCTTTGAAATATGGCGGTAATCCAGCTTATATACAACTGGGCTCTGAAAAAGTGAACGATGGCACAACGATTAAATATTGGGTCAAAGATAACGGGGCAGGAATTCCAGATGAAGAGCAAAACCAGCTATTTACGCCATTTACCCGTTTGCAAACGGGGCGCATTGATGGACATGGTTTAGGGTTATCTATTGTGCAACAAATTGCGGAAAAATTACACGGTGATGTAGGTGTAGAAAGTCAGCAAGGAAAGGGAAGTTTATTCTATTTTACCTTACCCGCTTTAGGTTAAAATTTGTTATAAGTTAAGCAGTTGAGTAAAAAACATGCAGGATGGGCTAACGATAGGAAGCCCATCAAAATTATAGCAAACGCACTATAACTGGAGTGCAATAGCTTCAGCTATTGCCTGTGTCGCAAAAAGTAAAATACTGTTCAATCAAATAGTTAAAAAGCAATAGCTAAAGCTATTGCACTCCTTTTAAAGTGCGTTTACTATATTGAACGCCGTTTATAATGCTAAAACCGCTTGTGTAAAAACATCGCCACGGTGTTCATAATTACGAAACATATCTAAACTTGCACAAGCAGGCGATAATAAAACTGCATCGCCCTTTTCCCCTAAACTTGCTGCTTGTTGTACGGCTGTTTCCATGTCTTTGGCATAATGTACAGGAATAAAAGTTTGCAATAACGCGCCAATAATCGGGGCATCACGTCCAATAAGAACGCAGGCTTTTAACTGCTGTTTCGCTAAATTAGCTAAAGGGGTGAAATCTGCGCCTTTGCCATCACCGCCCGCAATTAAAATAATTTTCTTAGGTTTTTCTAGCCCTTGAATTGCTGCTAAAGTTGCACCGACATTTGTACCCTTTGAATCATTATACCAAGTCACGCCTTGATGCTCGCGTACCCAAACGCAGCGATGTGCTAATCCTTTGAATTCGCGCAAAGTATCCAACATGGCTGCCATTGGAATGCCGACTGCTTCCCCCAATGCCAATGCTGCCAGTGCATTTGCCCACATCACAGCACTTTGTAAACGCATTTCACTGACGGGCATTAAATACGCTATTGCATCACTTCCCGCTTGTCGCCGCACAAAATAACGTTGTTGCTCAGAAGAATCTGCCAGATAAAAATTTGTGGACTGCGTAGCATGTGCCGTCAAGCCGAAAGTCACAACTTTACGCTGGGCAAGATTGGGCAATTGTGCTTGCATCGCCATGACTATCTCATCTTCCACATTTAACACGGCAACCCCTTGCCCCGCAAAAATCCGTTGTTTAGCTGCTGCATAGTTTTCTAAACTGTCGTATCTATCCATGTGGTCTTCGCTAATATTGAGCACCACAGCCGCTTGCGGTTGAAAAGTATAAGTTGCCTCTAATTGAAAACTAGAAAGCTCTAAAACATACAAATCAGGGGCAGGTTCAACTAACAATTCAAGTGCAGGCGTACCTAAATTACCGCCGACTTGTACCTTCCAGCCCGCCCGCTGCGCCATTTCTCCGACCATGGTTGTCACTGTGCTTTTACCATTTGAACCCGTAATTGCAACAATGGGCGCATTGACATAACGCGCAAATACTTCAATTTCACTGATAAAAGGAACACCTGCTTGGCGCGCCATCACCAACTCTGTAATTTCAGGAGATAAACCAGGGCTGATTAAAATTTCTTTGGCATTTAACAATATTTCGCTGTTAAAACTACCTGTACTGTAATCCACATAAGAATGCGTAGCGGCTAATGCTTGTACTTCTTTTAAATAAGGAGGAGCAAGCCGATTATCCATAATATGCAAATCTACCTTTTTACTTGCAAGAAAACGGGCGCAAGCTAAACCCGTTTTTCCCATTCCTAGAACTACAGTTTTTGTTTTATTTTTCATAAATTTTTCCCATAAAAAAACTCCCCAACTGTTTGCACAGAAGGGGAGTTTTTACATTACATTAGTTTAGCTTATGAGCTAGTGGGACGAGATAAGTAAACTGGATAACTACAACCATTTGAACCAAAGTTTGGAATTCCAACGGGTGTAATAGTAGTCCCTGTACCAGTTACTTCCATGGCTGCAAAAGGATTAGTTTGTGGGCAAGATTTATTGCTGACATCCTCTGTTGAACAGTTAGCAAAGAAGTTTGATACATTAGAACTTTCGCTCCCTTCTACTCGCACCTGAGCAGTAATGGTTGTTTGCGGTATCCAATAAGCATATTGAATTGCGTAACTGACATTAAAGTCTTTGAATCCATTTGCATCAGTTGTGAGGGTTAAGTTATCTACAGTAATGACATTACCAGGGTCTAATTGACCATTTTGATTCAAGTCTTCACCTGTATCTAAAATACCGTTTTTATTAACATCTTCGTTAATACATTCAGTTATATAAATGCCACCTGTATTATCTTCTGCGGGTGGTTGAGGTGTAATTGGACGGAAATAACTATTTGAGTAGATGCTTAAAGTGACTGCGGCTCCTGAAATGGGTGTGCCGTTTGAATCCGTTACTAACACAGTATGTGGAATGTTATAACGAGTACCATTTGTACTTTTAGTCACTACATTTCCTGAGGCAATAGAAACGAAAGCACTGCGTTTAGCAACGGTTACGGTTGCTTGAGTTGAGATAGCGGTGTTATCAGCAACAGTTGCTTTAATTTTTACACCATTTGCCGCACTCGAAGTTGTTCCTGCGATATAAATCGTTTTTGCTGTACCGAAGCTGTCTGTAACAACCGAGCCTAAAGTAATCCGACCACCAGTAACATCTTCTAAAGTAAAGAGAACTTCTTTATTCTTTACTAAGTTGTTAGCAGAGTCACGAACGACTGCGACAATCTCAGTTTGCTCAGTTGTGCTACCAGCGTTATTAACCCCAATCACGGGCGTAGTTGCTTGCACATCAATCCGTGCTGCTTCAGTTGCCACGAACTCCACAGAGAATTGTGAAGAAGGACCATTGACTTTGCTGGAGCTGACAATCACTGCTCCCCGTCCAACACTGGGTGTGCTGCCTGAAGATAAAGTGAATAATGCTTGACCCGCAAAATCTGTGACAACGTTACTTGGTAAACTACCGCGTGTTGTAGATAAGTTTAATTGTTCAGAAACTTGTGCAACACCGCTCTTTGTCCAAGTCACTTGGAATTGCTGTTCTTGTCCTAATGGAATTAAACAGTTAGGGTTATTATTTGCATCAACTGTGACAGCAGTACAAGTGTTTGTTCTACCTTGTGGTGCAATTGGCGTGATAACGAACTTATCATCATCAATGCGTACAGTGAGAGAGGCTTCTGTAATTTTTGGAACGCCTGGTTTAGAAACCCGAATAATATCCGTACCATCTGTCAAGATATTGGTTGCTGTGAAAGCAACTTCGGCTTGTCCATTTACATTCGTTAATACGCAAAATCCAGTTGTGCCAGAAGGACAATCGGTTTTTTGTGAGCTTTCTAAGGTGTTATTTGCATCAGATTTAACCAATAACACTTGATTAGATAAAGCAACATTTAATGAATTTTGGATTGAAATTGTATAGGTTTCTTTTGAGCCTTGTGCCGCTGTAGGTAATCCTGTAATGCTCAAACGTGTGCCTGTTACTTCAATATTGATAGTTTGTGTTTTTTCCGTGCCATCACTATTGGTTAATTTAGCAGTCACAACGATTGTCCGATTATTAGGATTAATTTCTGTAGTTAAACGTGCTTGAGCACGTCCAGACGCATCTGTTATTCCAGCCGCTGTTGTACTGCCAGTGACCTGAACAGGAATAATTTCACCAGAGCTTGCAGAGAAATTTACTGTTACGCCAGACACTAAGTTGTTATCTTTATTTTTAACAACTGCCGTAATTAATACACCTGTTGTACCAGAGCCAGAACCTAACTCAGAAGAACTACTTAATAAAGTTAAACTTTCTACTGAAGGACGTACAGTTGTATCTCCAGCTTCTTTAAAAGTGATGTCTGCACTAGAGGTTGTGCTGTTATCTAAAGAGCCATCAGAAAGTTTGCGGGTCACAACAACCGTAAATTTTCCGACTTGGGAATTACTAATGGTGGTTGTGAATGTTCCTGAAGTTCCCGTTGTACCTGAAAAACCTTCCGTACCAAAAATAGCTGAGCCAGAAACGTCAGGTGTATTGTTTGCTGGATTACGCACAGAAAATACTACAGGAACACCAGAAACAGGCGTGCCATTTTCTGTTCTAGCTAGTACAACTAATTTTGTTGCGGTTGTAGAGCCAACAACTTGATTATTGTTTTCTACACTAAGTACCAATTGCAACGCTTGAGTAGAAGTCGGAACTGGATTAAATACCACATTAATGGGTGAACCTGTGACGGTCACGCCGTTAGCGGTCGCGGTGGGAACTAAAGTATAAGTGCCTGCAACTGTGGTTGTCGCTGTGGTTGTGTATTGACCAAGCGCATTTGTTGTTCCAGAAGCCGTCGCAATTTTTAAATCACTGAAATTAGCTGAAGTTGAAATAATATCAACCGTTGCTCCTGCAATGGGTGTACGACTGTTATCTAAAGGCGTAACTGTTAATACAACACGACTTTGTCCATCGGCTAATAAAGTACTCGTTGCACTTTGTGTTAATGTAACGCTACTTGGATTTACATTGCTGCTGGCTTTGAAATATAACAAAGCTTCGCGTGTTTGCGCTGTAGAACCTGTTGCTTCAATTGTCACAGTAATGGGTTTGTCTGCATCTGTAGCTTGTGAAGATGTAATCGCGGAAGTAAATAAACCATTCGCATCTGTTTTGCCACTGGCAGGACTTAAAACAACTGCACCATTATTGACATTACTAGAACGTAACACAATCGGCGCACCAGAGACAGGACTGCCACCAGAATCTAACGCGACTACATTCAAAGTAATTTTTGAAGTGCCGTCAGCAGGTTGGTTATTATTCAAAATACTAAAGTTCAATTGTTCTACGTTAGGGGTAGCCGCAGTAAAGCTAATAGAAACTGGTGTTGTTAAACGCGCAACTGTACTTGTTGAAACTGTTTCAGCTTCTAAACTATAAGTCCCAACAACAGAACTGGTTGCTGTTAAAGTTGCTGTTCCAGTGCTACCCGTCGTAACTGTTGTACTACTTAAACTAATATTATTACTAAAAGGGATAATCCGAATAGTGACATTAGATAATAAAGCATTACTACTATCACGCGCCGCAACAGTTAAAGCTACTGTTTTTCCAACGGTTTGACTGCTAGGAGAAGCCGTCATAGTGACCTGAGTAGGTTGACGTGTTTGTGTTGTAGCTACCGCAGCAAAAGCAATTGAAACAGGGTCTGTAATCACATCATCAACTTGAGCACGCAAAGCAAAAGTTTCTGCGACAGTACTAGTCATAATAAGTTGGAAAACTCCATTAGAATTAGTAACTGGATTCGCCCCCCCTTGAATTGTTGCAGATTGAGAACTTCTTAAAATTGTAACGGTTTTTCCAGCTATTCCCGCCCCATCTTTATTTTTAACTGTCCCAGAAAGCGTAATCGTATCTGTGCCATTTGCCGTTGCAGTCGCTGGAATTGAAACAGGTGCTTTTAATTCAATAGAAACAACTTTGCTTGCGGAATTATCTGTAGAGGTCGTTGCTGTTGCAAAAACAATCGCAACAGAATCACTAGATTTTGTTGTTGAATCAGTACCCGAAGTAGTGTAATTCGCTTTTAAATTAACAGTTTGTGTTACTGTATTAGCAATATAAACCCTAAAGCTTCCTGTTGTACCAGTATTACCAGAAATAAAGAATTTACCAGAAGTTCCATTTTCTAAACGTAAAGTCGCGGTTGCTGAATCACTGCTCACACCAACTGAAAGATTTTTCAATGGACTGCCAGAAGCATCACGCGGAATCACGATAACAGAAGCTTCTTCGGTTAAACCCACATTATTTTTTTCTATCAAAAGGTCAATACTATCAACCGTTACTGTTGTTCCACTACCACTAGAGCTAGAAACAGCGGTAAAAGTCACTCTTTGCTCATTAACTACGCGAGTACCCACGATAACTCGAATCAAGGCATTGGTTTGTGGCACAGTATTACTAATATTTGCACTATATTTGCCTTGAGCATCTGTTACAGCATCACTATTATTTGCTGTTACAGTTGCAAAAGAATCAGGTGTAGAAACATTGACTGCAATGCCTGAAATGGGATTGTTACTTGAATCTGTTAATGATACGGCAACTTTAATGGCATCAGTGCCATTAGCAATGGCTTGTGTTGTATTGTATAACACATTAATTTTGCCACCAAAAAGCACTGAAATATTCGTCGCACCAGTATAGTCTCCCGCCGCATTTGCGGTTAAAGTCACTTTCTCACCGCTGGTATTGCGCAAACGAATCGTCGTTTCACCATTACTACCTGTTGTTGCCGTATAGCTCTTTGTACCACTTTCAATGATAGTTGTACTACTACCTGAAAGACTCAAATTCATTTTTACGCCTTCAACAGGCACTAAAGATGCTGAAATAGCTTTAAGTGTTAATGCGGTTTCATTACCACTGGGCAATAAATCACCCGTGATTTCCAATGTTACTGCGGTAGGTGTCGTTGTCGTCGTACCACCACCTGATGTACTTCCTCCTGAGCTATTTGATGAAGGCTCTGTAAATAAATTATCAGAACCACTACCACCACCGCCGCCACAAGCACTGAGGGCAGAGGCAAGGAGTAATAGCGTTAGCCATCTCCAAAATAATTGTATTAACATTGATATTTCCTCATGTTCGGATTTTACGAAGTAAAGACGAAAAAATAACCATTATCTGTTTTGATAATATTTGAGCATGAATTACTAAAACATTTCCTAAAAATAGGAAAGCACAGTGTCATTTACTTTGACACTGTGCTCTAAAATTACGCTATTACAGAATTATAAGAACCGAAAAAAAACATTATGATTCTGATTGTCCAAGAATTTTAGGGGTTACAAAAATTAATAATTCCCGTCGCTCACTCTTGTCTGAGGTTGATCTAAATAAGTTTCCAACCACGGGTAAATCACCAAAAAATGGAATGCGCGTAATGGTATTTCCTTTAGATTGTTGAAATACGCCCCCTAACACAACAGTTTCTCCATTATCGACTAATACTTGTGTTGTTACACCGCGAGTATCAATTGCTACGTTACCATCATTTGTTGTTTGACTGACATCATCAGAACTCACATTTAATGCCATGATGATTCTATCATCAGGTGTAATTTGAGGAGTGACTTCCAATTTTAATTCAGCAGGTTTAAAGGTAGTTGTTGTTCCTGCTTGAGAAATAGTGCGGTATGGAATTTCTTTCCCTTGCCGAATGATTGCTTTTTGTTGGTTTGCAGTCACTACACGCGGTGTAGAAAGTACTTCTGTCATCCCTTCACTTTGGGCAGCCGATAACTCTAATTGCAATAGATAACTTCCGATTTTACCAATTGCTAAACCAAGTGCGCCACCGCCACCAACGGTATCAATCGGTAAATTCACTAGATAGTTTTCCGCGGTGCCAGCTGTTGAGCCTGTTGTCGCAATGTTTGGAACACTATTATTACCCGTAAAAGCGGTATCAGTTCCATAGGTAGTATCGCCTGCCATCTTGCCACCAAAAACTAATCCATGTTCACTGCCCAAAGATTGATTTAAGCTATAACCAAATTTCACGCCAAGTTGCTTACTAAAGGTTTCTGTCGCAATCACAATCCGTGATTCAATCAATACTTGTCGCACGGGTTTATCTAATGCTTCAACTAATTTGCGAATTTCTTCTAAACGGTCTTCAGTATCTTGTAAAATTAAAGTATTCGTTCTTTCATCAATAGACACTGTTCCACGCGAAGATAGAAAAGATTGAGCGGCATCTGCGGCATTTTTCTTGGATAATAAAGTCTCAATATCTTTAGCTTTAGAATAGTTAATTTGAATATAACGAGTTCTAACAGGCTCTAATTCTTTAATTTCTTTTTTAGCGGCTAACTCTGCTTTTTCTCGTGCATCAAGACTGGCTTTAGTATCAATGATAATAACATTACCAAAGCGACGTTGTCCTAAACTGCGGGCTTCTAAAATAATGTCTAATGCTTGATCCCAAGGGACATTACGCAATGTCAATGTTATCTCACCTTGTACACCATCATTAACCACTACGTTATAATTTTCCCCAGATACTTCAGGGCTTAATAATAAATCTAAAGCTGCGCGTACATTGATTTTTTGAAAAGAGAAATTAACTTTTTTACCCGTATAAACAGGGTCTTTACGCCGTAAACCTTCTCCATCAGCCTCAGCAGTTTTACGGTTTACTTTAATTGTATAAGTTTTATCTGTTAAGGTTGAAGTATAGTCAAATGAAATACCCTCACGAATTTTGATCAACATTTTGACATTTTTGCCTTCACTAAAAGTATCAATCGTGCTGATTGGCGTATCAAAATCTAAAACATCTAAACGTTTATCTAAATGACCAGGTAATTCTGTATTAAAAAATATAACCTGAATTTCACGCCCGCTGGTGCGATTCATATCCACGATAATATTTGGATGTGATAAATCAATTAAGACCCATCCAGAACCATCCTCATGCCGTCTAAAATCAATATTACCTAAACTGGGTGCTTGATAAGCGCCCATCGTTGCCCGCGTAAATGCAGGAGAATGACTTGTTGAATTAGCCGCTGGCATGGCATTACTTGCAGAAACCATTGCATTGTTTTCGGTTTGAGCAGTAGCAGAATTAATTGCGTTATTAATAGGATCACTATTGACTTGTTGATGTCCACCAGCAGGGGGTTCAATTAATACCAATAATTTATTATCAATATTTTGTAATCTAAATTGAGTTTTTTCTAATAAATTAACGACAAGACGCACTTTTTGATTAGTCTCTACAGCCCGCACTCCTTGTACAGTTCCTGTTCCAATTGTCAATGAACGCTCTGTTGCTGATAAACTTGTATTAGGAAAATCTAATACAATTCGTGCAGGATTATCCGTCGTAAAATAACTAGGCGTGGGGACTTGTCCTGCAAATTCCAAACTGATTTGAATGCGATTTCCCATCAGTGAAGAATGATTAATACTCTGTAAATTACGGGATTGTGCATAAGCGGCAGGCAAATAACTTGACAAAAAAGCCACTAAAATACATTGCCAAAGTAACGATTTATTTTTTACAAAAAAAGTGATAGAAAACAATAACAGGCGTGTCATAGAAGGCTCACATTTGGCAGAGTTGATGCAAAAAATGCCACTGTTCAGATTGCCGATTTGATTAATGGATTAAAAGGTACAAAATAGTAATATCTATCTTGTAGTATTATCTTCAGGTAACGCAATGCTTGCTGGGAATTCAACCCAACATCCCCGATCATCACGTTTAAGTTCAACAATTTCGATTTTAGCGGGCGAAATATATTCAATCCGCCCAAAATTTTGACCAACATATTGACCCACTGAAACTCGATAAACGATTTCGCTTTTATCTTTAACGATTCCAACCAGTCCTCCTTTGGTGTCACTCATTGTCCCAACCATCATAAGGGAGTCAAGCGGCATACTTTCTAAACCAAACCGTTGGCGGTTAAAATTCGGCTCTGGTGTATCGCAGACAATCCCTTTTTGTCCACTGTCTGCTATTGCATTGTCATCTTGATTAGCATCATTGACTTTAAAAGGATCACGACGGTTATCAGGATCACAACAATAATTAACGGGAGGAACGGGCGTAATTGTAGGCAAAGGATCAACTTGAGGATTAGGACGTTTTTTTACTTGCGCAACATAAGCTTGTAAATCTGACATATCCGAACTACCGCATCCTGTTAAAGCAAACGCTAGAGCCACAAGTAGCCATAACATAAGTATGCTTAATGTCCAAGCTTGAAAAATTTTGACTATCCCTTTCCCTAATTTCTTCAGCAAAATAAATAGAGGATGTGGTTTTTGACTTAAATATTGCAATAAATTAAGCGTTAAATGAGCCATATAAAGCTATATCCCCTATTTCTTTGCTGCGGGGGCAGCAGGTTTATTATTAGTAGCAGATTTATCTGAAGTGGCAAGAGAATCTTCATCTTGGATGTAGTAAATTTTTGCAAC
Organism: uncultured Thiotrichaceae bacterium; assembly: GCA_964555395.1. GTDB lineage: Bacteria > Pseudomonadota > Gammaproteobacteria > Beggiatoales > Beggiatoaceae > CAZKST01. Next base: position 35,361 of record CAZKST010000001.1, read on the forward strand.
TAACTCCATCACAAGAGGTTCTGCCGAAACATTATTGCCTTGAGTCCGTTTAGTATCTACTTTAATTGAAATTTCTTCTTGAGTTACAATTCGCGGCATAGCAGCAACTCCTCCAATAAACTTTCCGAAGGAATGATATGCACCACTTAAACGTAAAGTAATGGGCTGTGCAACATACCCACTACCCGGTTGCTCTGGTTTAGGCTCAAAACGACGAACTTTTAAACCACTTGCAATTGCTGTTTGTGAAATATCTTGAATTAATTTGTCGACTTCTGCTTTGCTTGGCAAACTGCGTTTTAAATCAGACAAGGTATTTTGAATTTCAACAAGTTGTGCTTTTAATTGTGGCAAACGAGCCGCTTGTTTTTGTTTTTTCTCGAATTCAGTCCGTTTTTCTACTTCTTGTTGCTTAGCTTTTTCTATGCGCTCAAGTTGACTTTGAGTATCGAAATAATAACCAGCCCCCAACGCAGCCGCGACCAGTAATGCAATCACCAACAACTTTGCTGGCCATGGCCAGTTACCTATATTCGCAGGGTCAAGATTATTAAGTTCTTCTAAGGTCATAGCCCAGTGGTCCTGTTACGACATATCAGCATTAAAACTATTTTTTAGCTGCGGGGGAAGCAGCAGGTTTTTTTGCATTACTTGCAGAAGTATTGTTTGTATCATCTTTTTTAGGTTGCGATTGTTTAATCGTTAATTCAAACGCATTTAAACTATTATTTGCACCAGCACCCACTAATTGCGTTTTTTTGCGCTGTTCATCTTCGGTAGAAATCAATTTAATTCGTGGTGTCTCTAACCATTCAGAGTCATCTAAAGCACGCATCAGTGAGGCAACGCGTGCATCAGATTGCGCCGAACCTTTTAACGAAATTACATCCCCTTTTTGTTCCATTTCAGAAAAATAAACGCCATCAGGGACACGCGTAACCAACTCATTCACTAAATATACAGGTTTATTACGGTCTGTTTCCAATTTTTGAATAACTTCAATCCGTTGAATAAGGTTATTTCGCGTTTTTTCTAAATCTTCAATTTCTTTAATTTGTTTATCCAATAATACAATTTCCGATTGTAAATATTGGTTGCGGGCTTCTTGATAGCTAATTTCTCCTTCCATATAGATATGAACGCCTAATACAACTAAACCCGCAATTGCTAAAGCGACCCCTGTCACAATAGCAAATTGAATTTCACGCTCACGTTTTTGCGTATCACGCCAAGGAAGGAGGTTAATCCGCGGCATATTTCACAACCTTTTATGTCAAAAAAAGTCAAAAGGATTAATGACGATTATCAAAACTACGAAGGGCTAAACCACAGGCAATCATCAAGGCAGGCGCATCATTCATCAGGGCTTTTTTGCTTACACGCGGGTCAACATCCATTGCCACTGTTAAATTTGCAATTGCAACGTGACTGCCCACGCGCTCACTGATATGTTCACGCAAGCCTGGAATTGATGCGCAGCCCCCTGCGATTAAAATATGTGATAGAGCAGCAATATCATGTGCCGCCGCACTGTAATAATTATTAATCATCCGATTGATTTGCAAAGCTACTTCTTGTTTAAAGGGTTCTAATAGCTCTATTTCATAATCATCTGGCAGTCCACCATTACGTTTAGCTAAATTAGCCTCTTCATAGCTTAATCCATAGCGAGACTGAATAGATTCTGTTAAACGTTTACCGCCGAACATTTCTTCACGATTGTAAATAATTTTACGTTTATTCATAACATTCATAGAGGTCGTTGTCGCCCCAACTTCAAGGAGTGCAATTGTTTCATCTGCTTGAATTTCTGGGTCATTTTCTATCACTAAGCGCAGGGCATTTTCTAAAGCATATTTTTCAATATCTACGACTTTAGTTTCCAAACCTGCTAGCTCAATTACAGAAACCCGTGAATCTACAGTTTCATTGCGTGAAGCGACTAATAAAACATCTACACGCGTTTCAGGTTCACGCTCACTGGGACCTATAATCTCGAAATCTAAATTCACTTCATCAATTGGGAAGGGAATATATTGTTCAGCATCCAACTTAATGGCTTCTAACAAATCAGAATCTGACATTCCTGATGCCATATTAATGATTTTACTCATTACGGTAGGACCCGAAACCGCTACTGCCGCAAATTTGGAGCGCGGTTTAGCCCGTTTTAAAGCCCGCCGAATTGCTTCACCCACTACTTCTAAATCTACAATATTTTTATCTTCTACTGCTTTTTCTGGTAAAGGTTCAATCGCATAATTTTCGACTCGAAAACGCTGTCCACCTTTTAGACTGCTTAATTCTAACAGTTTGACTGCTGTTGAACTGATGTCAATACCAATAAGGGGGTCTGGTTTAAAACTGAAAATTCCCACGATTTTTCCTTTTAAAAAATCAAGTTAGGAGTGATACATTTGATTATACATTAAACTCTAAAGCTAACTATAGGTCAATACTTACTAAAATAAAAAACAGTATATCAAATTTGCAGAAAAATGGACGTAATTTACGTCATTTAGAATGTGAAGCAATGGATAAATTTTGCTACAAATCATTCTATTGATTAGCATTACGGAGAATTTAACTTAAGCAATGCAAGAAGATTGGAGGTATGCGACGGCAGGTCGTCGCATAACTGGAGATAAATTGCTTAAAAAAACTTAAACTTCTTCATAGTGTCCGAAACTCATCAAGCGTTGATAACGTTGTTCTAACAAGTTATCAATTGGTAAAGCGGTTAATTCTGCTAATGTCGTGCGCAATACTTCCGCCAAATTGGTCGCCATGCTTTCAATATCACGATGCGCCCCGCCTAGAGGTTCAGGCACAATCGTATCAATTAGATTGAGTTCTTTTAATTTTGCAGAGGTCATATTCATTGCTTCTGCTGCGGCTGAAGCTTGACTTGCACTTTTCCATAAAATAGAAGCACAGCCTTCAGGCGAAATAACAGAATAGGTACTGTATTCAAGCATTGCAACTTTGTCGCCAACTCCGATTGCCAACGCGCCGCCTGACCCCCCTTCGCCAATAATGGTACAAATGATAGGTGTGCGCAAACCAGCCATAACGTATAAATTGCGTGCAATGGCTTCACTTTGCCCGCGTTCTTCAGCATCTACACCAGGATACGCGCCAGGGGTATCAATAAAAGTTAAAATTGGCAATTTAAACCGCTCTGCCATTTTCATTAATCGCAATGCTTTACGATAACCTTCAGGGCGCGGCATCCCAAAATTACGCGCAATTTTTTCTTTGGTATCGCGTCCTTTTTGTTGTCCCAATACCATCACAGGATGTCCATCAAAACGAGCAATTCCACCAATTAATGCAGTATCTTCTCCAAAAACACGGTCGCCATGTAATTCTTCAAACTCTGTGAAAATACGTTCTACATAATCCAAAGTATAAGGACGTTGTGGATGGCGCGCTAATTGTGAGATTTGCCAAGCTGTTAAAGATGAAAAAATATTACGAGTTAATTCTTGGCTTTTGGCTTTTAAACGCGTGATTTCTTCACTAATGTTTAGGTCATTATCGCTACCAACATAGCTCAAATCTTCAATTTTAGCTTCTAATTCAGCGATAGGTTGTTCAAATTCAAGAAAATTCAGGTTCATATTGTAATTATTAATTAAATAAAAGGGTTGCGATTAGCTAGATACAGCGCGAACCAGCGATTTTATAGTATAGTCTGCAAATTCTGTCTAGCAGAGATTTTTCAAAATGCGTGAAAATGCTCTACTTTGCCAAACAAAACATTATTAAATAATTAGAAATTTAATCAATATATGTTTCGCTATGTTCTACTTTTTCGCGCCAACGCCCCAAGGCGGCGGCTAATTCTTCGGGGCGAATGGGTTTAGCAACATAATCATCCATGCCAGCCGCTAAACATTTTTCGCGGTCTCCACGCAAAGCATGCGCAGTCATTGCGACAATATAAGGACGTTGCCCAGGAGGCCAACGTTGATGAATTCGACGGGTTGCTTCTAAGCCATCTAATTCAGGCATTTGAATATCCATTAACACAATATCATACGGTTTTGCTTCAATGGCTTCGATAGCCAATTGACCGTTATCAGCAATTTCAATTTGATAACCTAAACGACGTAAAATAAGTTGTGCTACTTTCTGATTGGTTTTGTTGTCTTCAACTAATAAAATTTTGACTTTTTGTTTATCAAAACAACTAATTTCTTCAGCAGGAGGATTTTCTATGGTAGCGGGTAAATTTAACGGTTGTAAAATAACCGTGAAATGGAAAATTGAACCTTCCCCTACTTTACTGGTCACCCACATTGTACCGTCCATGAGTTGTGAAAGCTGTTTACATAATGCTAAATTTAATCCAGCTCCCCCATAACGACGGGTGATTGAAGTATCTACCTGATTAAATGAAGAAAATATATTTTCTAAATGCTCAATAGGAATACCAACGCCAGTATCTTGTACCATGACATAAATTTCTAGACGTTTATCATTTAATAAACGGCTAACCAATGTCAGTTTAATTTCACCTCGTTCAGTAAATTTTACCGCATTATCGAGTAAATTATTAAAAATTTGCCGCAAACGCGTGGCATCGCCGCGTACTTTAGTCGGGGTATGTTCATCAAAAAATAAATTTAATTCTAAAGATTTTGCCTGTGCAGCACTTGCCACTTTTTCAAAACTACTTTCCACAACCTCATATAAGTCAAAATCTTGTATTTCTAACTTGAGTGAACCTGCTTCAATTTTAGAGAAATCTAAAATTGCATCTACTAAGCGCAAGAAAGAATCACCACTAGAATGCACCGTTTCCACTAAATCACGTTGTTCAGCTGACAGTTGGGTGTCCATCAGCAAATCACTCATGCCAATGACTGCATTTAACGGTGTGCGAATTTCATGGCTGACATTGGCTAAAAAGTCACTTTTAGCGCGGCTCGCGCTTTCCGCCGCTTCTTTAGCTAAATAAAGTTGGGTTTGCGTATAACGAATATGTCTAAATAACCACATTCCCACCAAAATGATAATGATGCCTACCCCTGCACTCATCAAAATCATCCAAAAAAATGTACTGCTATAGGCTTGTTCCGCCTGTTTAACTGCGTCAGCGGTGGCTTTCTTCTGTTGTTCTACAAAAATATTGATGGAGTTTGCAACAGCTTGTTGAATAGGAATAGCCGTTTGCAACAAAGTATAAACTTCGCCATCTTCCCCTTTTCGTAATCGACGATAGGCAACATTCCATAAATCATCGGTTGCCCGCATTGCAAATTGACTTCCCCGCTCTAAATTAATCCGTTCTTCAGCACTCAATGGCATAGCATCTAATTTGTCGTAAGCCACTAAAAACTCATCTACTAATTTTTCAAAACGATGATATGCCTCTTCCCGCAATTGCTCATTGGGCAAAATAAAAATTTCATGTACTTCTAATAACCAATCGCGAGAAGTGTTATACATCACCATCGCTAATTCAGTTTTTAGATTATTTTGCATCGCAATTTGAGTAAGATGCCGATGTAAAATATAGGCACGCGATAGTCCAGTAATCGTTAACAGGGTGAGTAAAATTAACACCACTATAAAACTGAGGACAATAAAATAGCTAGTATCAAAACGTTTCATGCGTAAAAATCGTGTTAGCGAAAACGGGGTTAAACTGTCATCCAAGCTTGATGCAAACGTGTTAAGCGATAAACTTGTTGTGGCTGTGATTTGCCTTTTAAGTTTACGGGTTCTAGTGCCTCAGGCGGCGAAGAAAACACCATATCCGTTAAAGATTGATATAGGCTTTCTGAAAAAATAACTTCACCTGATTTTGCTAAATTCACCAAGCGCGAGGCTACGTTTACGGTATCTCCAATCACGGTATAATTCATGTAAGTGGGAGAACCCACATTACCAACAATCAATTCTCCTTTATTAATCCCAATTCCTAGCCCTACTTTGATGTTATAGATTTTTTGCCATAACTGTTCGAGGGCGACAAATTCGCGTTGCATTTCTAACGCCGCACTGACTGCCCGTTGAGAGTGATTAGGTTGCGCAAATGGTACGCCGAAACCAATTAATAAACAGTCACCTGCCATATTAAAAACAGTTCCATCATGGCGATAACCGACTTCGGTCAACATCGTAAAGAATTGATTGAGTAAAGCAACAACTTCTTTGGGTTTTAATAACTCCGACATCGCAGTAAATCCACGCAAATCTGCGAACATAATCACTGCATTTTGCCGATTTTGTTGGTCAACTAACGCTAATTCTGCCCGTTCTGGGTGTTGTAAAATTTCATCCACCAATTTAGGAGAAACATAACGTTTAAACATACTTTTTAAATGTTCTTTTTGTGCTTCTTCTAATTTTGCGCGGGTTTGTTGGTAACGCAGCAATGAGCGTACCCGTGCCATTAATTCTTCACGGTTTATCGGTTTAGATAAAAATTCATCTGCTCCAGCTTTTAACCCTTTAATACGGTCTTGTTGTCCTTCTAACGAGGTAATCAGCACAACAGGTGTTAATGCACTTTCGTCCCGTTCTTTGATAGATTGACACACTTCAAACCCATTCATGCCCGGCATCATTACATCAGATAAAACAATACTAGGTTGTCGTTCAGCTACTAATTTAAGTGCATCTTCGCCTTTATTAGCAGTAATCACATTAAAACCTTCATCCCGTAAATAAGCACTGACTAATAAAGTATCATAGGGCTGGTCATCAACGACTAAAATTAAACTATGCTCAGGATTGACCGTATCGTTTAAAGAAGTTGAAAATTCAGGAGATACCGCTGTATCACTCGCATTATTTTTTTCTTCAATTGCTAGTTTAGCGGGCGGCGTTTCTGGCTGTATGACTGTTTCAATAGCAGACTCTATTGCTGCTGTTGCCGCAGATAAAGCGTGTTGTAGCGCGGTTTGTGTAGCTTGAACAACGGCATTATCAGGCAACAAAGAAGCTAAAGCTTGCAATAACTGATAATAATGCTGTGTTAATTGCTGATATTCTTGCTGACTTTGTGTCAAATCAGCTGCTCGTCCCTGAGATTCTAAATGCTGGCTCACTTCTGCTAATGCTGTCGCGCCTAGATTAGCACTGCTCGATTTAAAGGTATGTGCAGCTTCTCGTAACAATGTTGCGTCTTGAGTTGCAACAGCTTGCTGAATTTTAACAAATAAAGTTTGTGCATCTTGGCAATAGGTTTCAATTAACTCTGCTGCAATTTCGGGTTCATATTCACCGATTAAACTTTCTAATGTTTGTTTTACCGATGTACTAATTTCTTCAATAATTTGCGCATTACAAACAAGCGTTACTTTATTAGTTATTTGTTCAACAGGTATTTCAATAGCGGGCTGAGTCGCCACCTGAATAAAGCTTGCAGGTAATTCTAATGCCGATTTATTTAACAAATGCTGTAAAACAATAGTCAACAACTGATAAGCATGTTGTATTTTTAACCATAAACAAGCTAACTCTTCAGTATTATTTTGCTTAGCATTTTCTTCTAATTGAGAAAAATAATTTGCTAATTCTTCAGCCCCTAAATTCGCCGTGCTTGATTTTAAACTATGGGTTAATTTGCTAATTTCTGCATAATCAGGAAGTGTAATTGCAGGATTTAATTTTTGCATTAACTCCTGTGTTTCATCTAAATATACAAACAGCAAATCAGACAATAATTCAGGTTCTTCAATACCTACTAAAGTTTCTAAGTTATCTTTAACTTGTTCGGATAAACGCGTTAAATAATCTAATCCTGCTTGTTTATCAGCAAAATAAATTCCCGTAGCTACTGTTTCAACAGGGATTTCATTAGTTTCTATTGTGCAATCAACGGCAGCAGCGGTTTGAACAGGATTGTCGTTTACGGCTACATTTTCTAATGAATCAATTCCAATTACACGCTTTAATGCAATACAAACTTGTTGATATTCATCCACAGTTTGTTTTACTAAAACAGCGACATTTTTAATTTCTTTTGCACGCCCTTGTATTTCTAATTGCTTAGATAATTGCGCCAAATTTTCCGCGCCTAAGCTAGCACTGCTAGATTTCAAACTATGCGCTGCACGCTCTAATAAACCTGCATCTTGCTGAATGAATCCTGTTTGGATTTCATTCACTAAAACCGCACTACATTGCAAATAAGTTGTCACTAATTCTTCGGTAAGCTCTGGAATTTCTTCCCCTGTGAGCTGTAGCAATGCGTCTTTAATTGCCACGACCAGATTTTCTACAGTGCTGGTTGCGACTGTAGGTATTTCACTTGGTTCGGATGTTTCAGGCAATTCTGTTACAGGCGTTACAGGCGTTGTGACAGTCGAAACTACCGTTTCGGTTTCTATGACAGGTACTTTTTCCTGCGCTATTCTTGTAGAAGATTCAACATTTTCATTATTTTCAGTTTGTATTAAAGCTTTTAAAGCAGAAATCACTAATTCATACTCAACCAAAGTTACATGTAGCAACAACTCAATACCCAGTAACTCATTCGCCCGCCCTTTAGCTTCTAACTGCTTACAATATTCCGCAAGCTTTTCTGCGCCTAAACTCGCACTACTAGATTTTAAACTATGCGCAGCATACTGAATTTGCTGTGCATCAGACTGTGTAACTGCTTGTTTAAGCTGTTTAATCAGCGGGTCACTGCCTTCTAAGTAAGTTTGAACCAACTCCTGCATTAATTCTTGGTCTTCTCCCACCAAATCTTGCAAAGCCGTCACAATGCTTTGTTTTAAAGAATCAGCAGGCTCGGCTTGTTGAGCAACGTCTGCTACTGTCTCTGTTACAACTGGAACAGGCGCAAATGTAGAATGTTTAAGCGGTAGCGCATTAAAAGACTGCTCTTCTGGGGTACGCGCCTTAAAACTACGCACGGGAATACGCATTAAAACCGCCGCTAACTCTTCAGGACGAATGGGTTTAGTGACATAATCATCCATCCCCGCTTCAATACATTTTTCGCGATACCCCCGCATTGCATGGGCGGTCATTGCCACGATATACGGACGTTGTTCTGCATTAGGCCAACGCTGATGAATTTGCGCCGTTGCCTCCATGCCATCCATTTCTGGCATTTGCACATCCATCAACACAACATCATAAGGTTGCCGCGCCACAGCCTGCACCGCTTCTAAACCATTACATGCAATATCTGCGTTATAGCCCATCCGTTTTAAAATTAACAAAGCCACTTTTTGATTAGTAACATTATCCTCAGTTAACAAAATCCGTAATGGACGCTGCTGTCCTAAAGATTGTTGATTCTGCGGCGTGACTAATGCTTCAACATTTTTAACTGAAGGAACACGATTTAAAACATGATTAATACAATCAAATAAATGACTAGCTTTTACAGGTTTAGTTAAATACGCATTAAACAAATTCGGGTCTATATCTGTATGCTGTCTGCCTAAAGAAGTTAGCATAATCAAAGGTAAAGTTTGGCTATCAAATTGCTTACGAATATGGCGCGCCAATGCTAAACCATCCATATTAGGCATTTGCATATCTAAAATAGCTAAATCAAATTGTTTCTTCTCTAATTTTTGTAATGCTTCTTCACCAGAAACTGCCTCTTCTGACTCTAAATGCCATGATTTTAACTGTAAATTTAAAATGCGCCGATTTGTGTGGTTATCATCAACAATTAAAACTTTCTTATCATTAAAATTAGTTTTTGATAAATCAAATTCTTCACCTTGTTGTACAGCAATTGCAACTGTAATTGTAAAATGAAAAGTTGAGCCTTTACCTAATTCACTTTCTACCCAAATTCGTCCTTTCATTAATTCACATAAATGACGGCTAATGGCTAACCCTAACCCTGTTCCGCCATATTTACGCGTCATTGAAGTATCAATTTGACTAAAAGAACGGAATAATCTATCCATTCTTTCCTCTGGTATCCCAATCCCCGTATCTTTAACTGCAAAATACATTTCTACATGGCGTTCATCTAATTGATGACTAGAAATCAAAACAATTACTTCACCACTCTCTGTAAATTTAACAGCATTATTGACAAGATTGACCAAAATTTGTCGTAAACGTGTCATATCACCTGTGATATAAGCAGGCACACGTTTATCAAAGAAACTGGCTAACTCTAAATGTTTCTCAGCCGCACGGGGCGCAATTAAATCTAAAGCCGTTTCTACACATTCACGCACACTAAACGGATAATTTTCTAATTCTAATTTTCCAGCATCAATTTTTGAAAAATCTAAAATATCATTGATTAAAGAAAGTAAAGTATCGCCACTTGTGCGTACAGTTTCTACAAAGTCTCGTTGCTCAGAATTCAAAGGGGTTTCTAGCAATAAACCTGTCATCCCAATAACTGCATTCATTGGCGTGCGAATTTCATGACTCATATTCGCTAAAAATTCACTTTTTGCTTGACTTGCAACTTCAGCTGCTTCTTTAGCTTCTTGTAAATCTTCAATCATTTCTTCTAAATCACCATTAATTTTAGATAATTCAGAAGTTCTTAATTTGACTTGTTCTTCTAAATGCTCACGATGTTTAGCTAACATATCATCGCGGCGTTGAATTTGTTCAAGCATATCATTGAAACTATGGACTAATTCCCCTAATTCATCTGAACCATAAGACGTTGCACGAATGCTATAATCGCTGTGTTGACTGACAGTGCTTGCAATTTTGGCAAGTTGGGTAATAGGACGAGAAATAAGCACTTGCAATAAAGTTGCTAAAAAGAACGCAACAGTAGAAGAAATTAAGAAAATAATAATAGTAATGCCAATATATTCACGAATAAGTTGATTAATTTTGCCCAAATCTGAACGTATATACAGTGTTCCACTTTTAGTTGTACTATTTTTCAAATAAATATCTTCAAAAACTTCTAAATAAGTATCTGTAAAACGGTAAGTTCGATTTTCTACAGGTGGCGGGATAAAATCTTTTTGGTCTGAACGAATATAAGAAGCTAATTTATCGCCTTTATTATCATAAACAACCGAAGCAATGACATCTTTTTCAGCAGTGAGAGAATTTAGCGTAGAAGTTGCTGAACCTTGGTCAGAAAATTCTAAAGAAGCCTTAATATTTTCCCCAATAATTTGCGCTAAAATGGCATGTTCATTTTCCATTGCACTTCGTAAAGAAGTGATTTCATTTACTGCAAAAAATGTAGAGGCAGTCATTAACGTGATTAAATTAATAATCATTGTAATCACAATTAATTTTTGTTTTATTGAAATGTCTGCAAATGCTTTCATCATAAACTATAAATTTCCTAAATCAGCAACTTTCATTTTCCATTAAAAAAGCATTATTTGTTATCGGAGCAATTAATTACTTCATCTCGATTAACAATCGAAAGTCTTAGTAAATTTGCATCTGCTTTTAAATTTGCATGTGTTAAGATATTTAAATTAATCACTAATCTAATCCGATTTTCTTGATTAAGAAAAGTAATCATCCCACCTTGTTGCCCAAAATCTTCAATGTCACTGACGGTTAAAATATGATGGTGACAACTTTCTTTTAAAATAGTATTCAGTTGTTTTTTTTCAGATTGGCTAATAAATAAAATATGACAAGTTTTAATCTGGTTAGTTTGGTCAATTTCTTCAATCGTAATAGGATGTTCAGCAACCGCTTTATTTTCTGTGGCAATTGTTAATAAATCCCCAAAAGGATTTTTACCAAAAATACATATATTAAAAGAATTTTGTGTTTTAAAAGCTTCCTCATCCCAATAAATAAAATTGGTAAAATTATACAAGAAAGCGGCTTTGACTTGATATTCTTTAATCACTTGCGCATAGGCAAGGGGAGTTAATAATAACCCAATGCACAAACTAATTAATTGTAAAAAATAAGTGTAAATCACGTTAAATACTTAATTAGGTTAAACAGTTGCATATAAAAACTCTATAGAACATTGACTTATGGAGGTAATGTGTCAAATTTAGGCATTAAAGGTGTTAATAAACTATGCGCTAAAATACCACCTTGCTGTTGGTAAGCTTGTTCTACTGCCTGCAAACGTAGTTTGTCTTCCTCATTTAGAACAGTAAGATGTGCATGTATCGTTTCTAGCTGTTTTTGAGTAAGTTTTAAATAATATTGATTTAATTGTTGTTCGCTAATACGCAGAGCTTCTTGAGCATAATGTAATGCGTGTTCAGTTTCTTGGCTTTGTATGGCTTGTTTTGCTTTTTCTAAACTATGCTCAGCATTTATGGATGGAGAATCTAAGTATCTCAATTGCTGAGTTTGCTCATACGCTGTATTTAATGTGAGTGTTAATAAATGAATTTGGGAAGCTTGTTCTTTTGCAAGTAAGGCAAATTGCCGTGCTTTTTCAGTTTGTCCTTGATATAAAGCCGTTTCCGCGCATTTTAGATAGCTTTCTGCAATTGTTAAATCTGTTGAATATTGCCAAACTTTTGCTTGTTGAGCCGCTTTAATAGCTTGTCGTGCATCACTCATTTCTTGATAAGGCTGAGTTGTGCAACTGGAGGTTAGCAAAACGAAATAACTTAGCCGAAACAGCAGCAGGCGCATCACAAACCAACTCCTTGTAGTCTCTTGCATAAAGAGAGGCTAGAAATACTTAAAACTGAACTAAAAACTATAACAAATATAAGTGAATTATGAGTTAAAAAAAATTTTTTAGATAGCGCACAGTGCTATATTTTGTTTTAATTGTTGCTTAACTTTTGTTTGTATTCATTGAATATGCAAGAGATGTGCACTATACACATACTATAGTAGAAAAACTCTATTTTTTAATAATTTATAAATTTCTAACTTAACATTGTCATTCATTCACTGTCAAGCTATTCAAGCGCGTTAAACTGAATTCAAGTTAGGAATTACGCAGTTCATTCTTGTCAGAATCACAATTTACGAAATTATTTTAAATTGTAGGGTGGAATACGCTTCGCTATTTCATCCTACAAACATCCTTATTAAAAATTAGTTAAAAGCAATATCCACCCATACAAGGCGATGGTCTGAACTGATGTCTTGTTTAAATAAATAGAATAATGCTTGATTTGCTGCTTGCCAAAAAATGCCAGACATACGGGGATTGAGTTGTTGAGAAGGCAGGACATAATCAACGCGGGCTTGCCATGAAGTCGTGTGATAACGTCCGCGTAATGGACTGGCTAATTGACTGGGGGTTAATGTGCCTAAAGTGGTGCGTGGATGTAAGCGGGGATGCGCGAGTAAATGTTGAATGCTATGGCTAGCAGCGGGATAACGTTGGGGGTCTGCGTTTAAGTCGCCCAAAATGCAACAAGGTTTATCATTTGCTAATCCTCCTGTTCTGCCTTGGTCATCATAAAAATAAGTCGCATTTGATAAATAATCCTGCCAAAAGCGAATTTCGTCATAATTACGATGGATATTAACATCATAGCCGCTAGCATGAGGAATGGGCGGCGTGGGATGAGAAATTAAACAATGAATATCCCCTTCGGGCAGTTTAATAGGTAAATCTACATGATTTTTGGAGGAAAGTGGTAAAATCGCTTGAATTGCGCTTGTATAGTACTGTGGAATGCGAGCATTGGGCATGTCTTTCCATAAAAAACGCTGAAAAGTGCGACAATGAGCTAAATCTAAAGGATAGTGTGATAAAACCGCAAAAGCATATTGTCCCGCAAATGTGCCATAGCCTAACTTATCGCCCGCGCTAGTTGTTTTACCATCGCCATCTAAATCAAAACCAGAGGTAATGCCCGTATTAGAAGCAAATGCGTGTTGATAAGGATAATGCAATGCCGTTGTTTTTGCTGTCGCAACGGCTAAATAGTGTTTCTGAAATAAAGTTAAGGCATGTTGATTTTCATCATAATCAAATTCTTGTAATACTAAAACATCAGGTGCAACCCGCTGAATAATTTCAGCAATATATTTAATTTGTGTGCTCTGTGTTTGTTGTAAATCTTGAATAAGTTGCCCTTGAGTATTTCTAAATAAAGAAGTGTTAAAGGTTGCAAAACGATATTTTTTCATGAATTTGATAAAATATTAAAAAGACCAGACATTATTTAATCACGACTCAAAACTTGAAATGTTTTACTTCATAATGCTGAGGTTATTATGCCATTTATACGCAAAACTGCGCTACTTTCTGTCTATATCGTGCTTAGTTTGACATCTTTGGTGGCAAACGCGCAAACACAAGGGCTCTATCATTGGATAGATGAACAAGGAAATGACCAATTTACCCAAACGCCACCGCCTCCTAATGCAAGACAAGTTGACCAGAAAACGATTAAAGTTCAACCTAATTTAGGTGACGGTGCAAAACCCGTTGATGCAGGTAAAAAACCACCTGAAGAGGCTGTAACAGAGGAAGAAAAAGAGAAAGACCCAGCCGCTGCTATGAAAGCCAATAAAGAAAAAAGCTGTAAAAATGCTAAAGATGAAATGGCGTTGTTAACTTCTACAGATACAAAGAATATTGTAGTTGTTGACCCACAAGATGCTCAAAAAAACATTCCTTTAACAGAAGAAGTAAAGCAAAAACGTATTGCAAATGCTAAAGCGTATTACGATACTTATTGCAATTCACAAGCAACTGAGTAAAGTATTTCTTTAAAACTATTTTACTATATTGTTTAAAGTCCAATATTATATTGGACTTTTTGTTTTTATAAGATTTCCCTTGTTTTTTAAAGTGTTTTATTAAGTTTTACCATTCCCAAACCCATCTATACTTATTAATTCGTCCATTGCGTTAACATAAAAACGCCCCGTTTTTTGTTAATGATGACTCATTTACTTATTTTTTTGGTTACATTATGAACGCTGTTAATCCACTCGCCGTGACCACTTCACTATTGAATCCACCACAAGCAACTGCTGCTCGCTTGCGTGAAATTCCTTATAACTACACTTCTTTTTCTGACCGTGAAATTTTTCAACGTTTACTCGGTGAGGACGCATGGCATATTTTCAACGAATTACGCGACTCACGCCAAACTGGGCGGTCAGCGCGGATGTGGTTAGAAGTTTTAGGAGAAATGTGGGTTGTTAAACGTAATCCGTTCATTCAAGACGATTTATTAACCCGTCGCAAACGCGGACAGGCTTTAATGCACACGATTCATGAGCGTTTGCAGCATATTCAACAACGAGCGAATAACAATCCTTTAACCTTAAAGCTGTTGACGATTACCCAGCAAAAAGTCGCAGAATTTGAAAGTTGGTTATTGCAACAAACGGATTTACGCAAAAAAGTAGAAAAACGTTTACGCAAAGTCACCCGCGGCGATAATGTGCGGTTTGATGGCTATGCGCGGGTGGCGCATGTGACTGATGCCACTGACTGGCGGGTAGAATATCCTTTTGTGGTGCTGTATCCCGATACAGAAGAGGAAATGGCTTCTTTAGTCAAAGCGTGTTTAGCGTTGGAATTAACCATTATTCCTCGCGGCGGCGGCACGGGATACACTGGCGGCGCAATTCCTTTGGATGCCTATAGTGCAGTGATTAATACGGAAAAATTAGAAACGCTCGGTGAAGTCATTTGGCGCACAATTGAAGGGGTTAGCCAACCTGTGCCTACTATTCGTGCGGGTGCGGGCGTAGTGACAGCACGGGTGTCTGAACAAGCAACAGCGGCAAAATGTGTCTTTGCTGTTGACCCGACTTCGCAAGAAGCCTCGACTATTGGCGGTAATATCGCCATGAATGCGGGCGGTAAAAAAGCAGTGCGCTGGGGAACTACTATCGATAATCTGATTTCATGGCGGATGGTGACACCGCAAGCTGATTGGATAGAAGTCGAGCGGATTAATCATAATCTTGGCAAAATTCATGAAGTGCCATTTGCTGAGTTTCGCGTTACCCACTATGCCACGGATGGCAAAACTCAAATCGGCACGCCTGAAATGTTAAAAATTCCCGCGACTGAATTACGCAAAGCGGGACTGGGTAAAGATGTTACCAATAAATATCTCGGCGGTTTACCTGGGGTACAAAAAGAAGGCTGTGATGGTTTAATTACTTCTGCTGTGTTTTTACTGCATCCACAGCCTAAATTTACCCGCACGGTGTGTTTAGAATTTTTTGGTGCGAATTTGAAAAAAGCCGTGCCTGCCATTGTTGAAACCAAAAATTATTTAGACAGTTTAGACCGTCAAAAAGTCGCACTAACGGGCATGGAACATTTAGATGAGCGTTATGTGCGGGCAGTGAAATATAGCACCAAAGCACCGCGCAAAGAATTGCCAAAGATGGTGTTATTAATTGATATTTCAGGCGAAGATGAAAAAGCCGTTGCTGAAGCCTCTTCCCACGTCGTGCTGTTAGCCAATGCGCGGGAAGCGGAAGGTTTTATCGCTGTCACGCCTGAAGCGCGGCATGTGTTTTGGAAAGACCGCAAACGCACCGCCGCCATTGCCGCCCATACTAACGCCTTTAAAGTCAATGAAGATGTTGTCATTCCTTTAGAGCGTTTAGCCGAGTATAACGATGAAATTGAACGGATTAACATCGAATGCTCGACTAAAAATAAACTGCGCATGATTGACGCGATTAACGACTATTTACACGGAGAATTAGCCGAACTGAAAAAAACTGGTGATTACGATATTAATCACGAGCGCGTTAAAGAAAGTGAAGAAATTCTGGCATGTAAAAAACAAGCAGCGTTAGATTTACTGCAAAGCACTCGTCAGTATTGGTCTGATTTAATGGCAAATTTAGATACGCCTGTTACTCAAGTTCCGCATTTACTCGCAGCGGATAGTGTGGCTAAAGCTGAAACAGACGATACGATTTTTAGTTTAATGCAACGGCGCGATTTACGCATTTCGTTTAAAAATGCGATTCAAGAACCGTTACACGATATTTTTAGCGGTAAAACCTTTATCGGTGTGCGGGAAAAATTGGACAAAATCCACGCGCGCATTTTACGCAGTCGTTTGTTTATCGCTTGTCACATGCACGCGGGCGACGGTAATGTGCATACCAATATTCCTGTTAATTCTAATGATTTTAATATGTTGGAAGAAGCAGACCATTTAGTAGCGCGGGTGATGGCTTTTTCAGAAAAATTAGGCGGCGTGATTTCGGGTGAGCATGGGATTGGCATTACTAAATTGCATTATTTAGACCCTAAACAAGTTGCTGATTTTGCTAATTACAAACAAAAAATTGACCCGCAAGGACGTTTTAATCGCGGAAAATTAATGCTCGGCGGCGATTTGCACAATGCTTACACGCCCTCATTGCGCTTACTTGAGCGTGAAGCCTTAATCATGGAAGCCAGCGAATTAGGCGAACTCAATGCAATGGTTAAAGATTGCTTGCGCTGTGGCAAATGCAAACCAGTATGCAATACCCACGTTCCGCGTGCTAACTTGTTATATTCTCCCCGCAATAAGATTTTAGCCACAGGGTTGATGATTGAAGCCTTTTTATATGAAAAACAAACGCAACGCGGCATTTCTCCACAACATTTCGACGTATTAAACGACGTTGCTGACCACTGCACGGTTTGCCATAAATGCGCTACGCCTTGCCCTGTCAATATTGATTTTGGCAACGTAACGATTAAAACCCGTTCCATTTTAAAAGCGTATAAAAAACGCAAAACCAGTTTAATGACACATGCGTCTATTGCATTTTTAAATGTCAACAATCCGCAATTAATCAATGCTATGCGCACCGTGATGATTAAATGGGGCTTTTGGGGACAAAATCTAGCGTATCAAGTTGCCAAGCGTTTAGGATTAGCGGGCAAGAAAACTATTCCCGCCGCGACGACAGGCAAAGCACCTTTGCAGGCACAAGTGATTAATTTTGTGAAAAAACCCATGCCCAATAAAGTGCCAGCACAACCGATGCGCCGCTTACTTGGCATTGATGACGCAAATACCATTCCGATTCTGCGCAATCCGCAAAAGGTTAAAGAGGAACATGATGCCGTGTTCTATTTCCCTGGTTGCGGTTCAGAACGCCTATTCAGTCAAGTAGGTTTAGCAACTTTAGCGATGTTGTGCGAAGTTGGGGCAGAAACGGTGCTGCCCCCCGGTTATTTATGCTGTGGTTATCCACAAACTTCGCAAGGCGATATTGACAAAGGGCAGCAAATTTCTACAGAAAATCAAATTCTTTTCCATCGCATGGCAAATAGTTTGAGTTACATGGACATTAAAACCGTGATTGTGTCTTGTGGAACATGTATGGATCAATTGCTGAAATACCAATTTCAACAAATTTTCCCCGGCTGCCGTTTGTTAGATATTCATGAATATTTGATGGAAAAAGGCGTTGCACTGAGCGATACCCAAGGCGTGCGTTACATGTATCACGACCCTTGTCATACACCGATGAAAACCTATGAGCCGACCAAAGTCGCGGCAAAACTGATTGGGCAAGAGGTATTATTATCTGACCGTTGCTGTGGAGAAGCGGGAACATTTGGCATTTCCCGCCCAGACATTGCCACTCAAGTACGTTTCAGAAAACAAGAAGAATTGCATAAAGGCGTTACGAAATTAACAGGACAAGAAATTGCACAACAAGGCAATGTGAAATTATTAACCGCCTGTCCTGCATGTGTACAAGGTTTATCGCGTTACCGTGATGAAGTCGGTGTAGAAACGGATTACATTGTCGTTGAAGTGGCGAATAAGCACTTAGGACAACAATGGCAAACGCAATTCATTGATAATGTTAATCATGGTTGGATTGAGCGCGTTTTGTTGTAAGTAGATGAGTCAGCGAACCCTGCTAGGTCGTGAAGAGTTAGCAGGGTGTAATCGCTTTAGCTATTGCTATTGTTTTTTCATCCTTTGATTTCAAATTATTGGTAATCTTATACCAGTTATGACTATTCAAAAAATTATCCAATTATTAGAAACCCAAAAAATTATTGGGCAACAAGGCAATATTAAGCTGGAGTATGCAGATATTTCTTTTTCTCTTGTAACTAAAGATATTTTAGGAAGTGTATTGCAAGAATGGTTTGAGCAATGGATGAAAAAGAATAATATTGCTTTTTCTAAACCTGAAAACTCTCAAAAATCCCCTGATTTTTTCCTTAAAGATGGTAGTGGATTAGAAATAAAAGCTTTTAATGATGAAGCCAATCCTGCATTTGATGTTGCAAATTTTGATGCTTATACGCGGGCTTTATTAACTGAACCTGAACGTTTAGATTATTCTTATCTTATTTTTAGTTATTATAGTGATGGTAAGCATTTCAGTATTAGCAATTTTTGGCTTAAAAAAGTTTGGGAAATTACAGGTGCATCAAAAACAAATATCTTGAATTTGCAAGTTAAGCAAGGTAGTCCCGTTAATATTCGTCCTAAAGATTGGCGCAGCAATAAGCAACTTTTTAATAACAGAAAAGAATTTGTTATCGCGCTTGAAAAAGCTTTATTAAAATTTCATCCAGAACGTTCTATGCAGTGGCTTACAACGGTAGAGCAAAGCTATAAACAAAAAATAGGCAAAAATTTGTAAATTTACATTAATAAATTATATTGCAAAGGTAAAACTTGTGCTCTTTGTTTTTCCTGAGCATGATTAACCGTTTTCTTTAAAAAAACTTGCTCAATAACACGCTCACTAATAGCACATACCACAGGGACAGGAACGGTATTGCCAAATAAATCATGTGCAAGTCGCTCAGAAACATTAATTTTAAAATGGTCGGGAAAACCAAATAAACGACATTGTTCAATTAAAGTTAATTTACGAATCCCTGTTGTATCAGGCACAACCACTCTATCCAAATCGGTTGCAACTAAAGTAGGTGTAACACATTCTGGGTCAAGAATTTTACTGATTTCATAACTTAATTTACCTGCAACGATGTTATAACCCTTTTCCAAGTCTTCACGATATTGACGAGTTGTTTTATTTTCCATTGTTTTATGTAAATCTTTAGGATACTCAAACTTTAAATAGTTTTTGCTTACTAAATCATCTAGTAACATTTTTAAATTTGGATGTGAATAAAAACTAGCAATTTCTTTTAAAGTTAAAGGCATTCCATCCATCCATGTAATCCCTTTTTGAGTCGCCCATTTTTTATTTCTTCTCGCCAATAAAATAGCTTCTAAAAGTTGTTTTTGCTCTGAGTTTACTTCACCTTTTAATCCAATATCCCAACTATGAATATTATTTTCTCCCCCGCGTTTATCTTTAATAGATTTACCACACAATTCATTTAATGAGTAATGCGATAACAATAAACGGGATAAAGGCGTATTCATCACAGTTTTTTGTTTTTCTAAAATAGTTTTTAATTGAACTTGTTGAATTGGGAAATTCTCAAGACTAATTAAAGAAGATTGGCAACCTACAATAAAAATTCTTTTTCTAGTTTGAGCTAAACCAAAATGCTTTGCATCTAATACTTTCCAAGAAACTTGATAGTTTAACTGTTGTAGTTTTTCTAAAATAGTCTGTAAAGTTCTACCAATCAATTCATTGTTATCTTTCTTATCATGGCTAACTAAACCTTCTACATTTTCTAAAATAAATACAGGGGGTAATTTTGCTTTTAAAATCCGTTCAATTTCAAAAAATAACGTTCCGCGTGTATCTAAAAAACCTTGTCTTTTTCCTGCATAACTAAAAGCTTGACAAGGAAAACCTGCCAGCAATACATCAAAATCTGGAATAGCTTCAACTTTAACTTGTGTTATATCCCCCATTAATTGGCTGTCTTGAAAATTATCTTGATAAACTTGAATTGCATGAGGTTTTATTTCTGAGCTAAAAACGCAACGCGGTGTTATCGCTAATTTTGAACACGCTGTTTCAAATCCTAAGCGAAATCCTCCCATGCCTGCAAATAAATCAATAAATTTTAAAGTAAATGCCATTTTAACTTCTCGTATTGAAACCAATTAAACAAAGCATAACAAATTTTTTAAAACGGTTCCAGTATAATTTATTTTAATTTAAAATTCATATATAGACATCATTCAAAGAAAATCTTGATTATTTCGGATTATGGTTTAGACAATAATGCAATTCTTTATTTGCATTTTTTTATAGTGCATTTGCCATAATTTTTAAATTAAATATATTGAAAAACATGTGATTATTATTATATTTATAACAAATCTTTTTGATAAATTAGGAGTGTTTATGGCTACAAATACAGGTAAAAACCATCGTAATGGTTCTGTTAAGAACCGTACACAAGTATATAACCCAATAACTAATACTTGGGTAAAACGAGATGCCGAAACCGGTCAATTTCTTAACCAAAAATCAGATGGCAAACCCTTTAAGGGTGTTGCTAAAGAAGAAGATGAACGTCGCAAAAAATAAATTAAATTTAGTAAGATTTTTGTAACTAAATATAAACCTGCTAGATTTTAAAAGCCTAGCAGGTTGTTCTGTGTAAATATAAACCTAAACCAACCCACTCACCCAACCGCGCACACTTTCCAACGCCTTGCTTAACTG
>CAZKST010000002.1:0-36012 GCA_964555395.1 uncultured Thiotrichaceae bacterium
AAACGCCCGCTTTTTTAAACAGCTAATGCAACGTTTTCCATCACTTGTGCAGGTAAATAAACAATAAAGGTTGAACCGCGCCCGACTTCACTGGTTACGGTAATTCTTCCGCCCATCATACGACAAAAACGCTCGCTAATCGTCAATCCTAAGCCCGTCCCGCCATGTTGGCGCGTGGTTGAACTATCTAACTGATAAAACGCTTCAAAAATATATTGCAAAGATTCAGACGCAATACCAATCCCCGTATCTGCAATTTCAAACACCAACCAATCCGCTGGACTATTACCTAACGTCGGGTCGTTCAAATGACGTGTAATTGTAAAAGTGATACGCCCTTGATGGGTAAATTTCGCAGCATTTCCAAGCAAATTCAACAAGATTTGCTGAATTTTCACCGCATCCGCATAAATTTTGCCCACATTAGCAGCACAATTGACTTGCAACTCATTATCACTGATAACAGGTTCAATCAAGGTCACCACATCGCGGGCGATTTTTTCAACATCTAACAGGGATAAATTTAAACCCATTTTATCCGCTTCAATTTTAGAAATATCCAAAATATTACTAATAATATCTAATAGTTGACGGCTTGCTGTTTGAATTTTTTCCAAATCGGGCAAAATATCATCATGCCCTTTCTCCGCCGCCTCTTCGCGCACTAAATCCGCATAGCCAAGAATCGCATTCATCGGCGTGCGCAGCTCATGACTCATATTCATTAAAAATGCACTTTTTGCCCGACTAGCTGATTCTGCCGAAGCTTTAGCACTTTCCAATCTTTCATAAAATAAGGCGTTTTCAATAGCGGTTGCAATTTGCGCCGATAAAAGTTGTAAAACATGAGAGCGACTGCTGGTAAATGCGTTTGCAATCAAGCTATTTTCCAAATACAACACGCCAATTAATTCATCTTTATGAAATAAAGGATGACATAAAATTGAACGCGGCTGACAACTCAACACATAAGCATCATTGATAAACAAACCTTCTCGCGACGCATCATGTAGCATCAAACTGGTGCGCGTCCGCACCACATAATGCACCAAACTCACAGGATAATGTTTTTGTTGCTCAACGGTTAAACTGTCTAAAGGCAAAGATTGAAAAACCACATCATTTGTTTTATCAGCTTTTACCTCAGCTTCTAAATACAACTGATTACCATGATTTAAAATCAATAAACCTTGTTGTGCCCCTAAATTTTCCATCACAGCATGGAGCAATTTTCTAATCAATTGTGCTAAAGAAATTTCACCCGAAATTGCTTGAGATAATTTTAAAACGGTTAATAAATCAAAGTTAGAATTGCTTTGAATTACCGTATGAGTAGATAAAATTTGCTCTTCGTGTATCCCTTTTTGCTCAATTGCTTGTTCACTCACATCGCGACGGTGTCTATAAGTCAAATAAGAAAATTGTGCTTCAAGTTGCTTAACTTTGGCGGATGCCCCCCAATTTAAATAGCCATAATGCGCATCAGCTCTATATAATTTTGCGGCTTTTTGAATACCTAGTTGCTCATAAAAATTGGCTGCCAATTCATTAATAATCGCTTCTTCTAAAATATAAGCATTTGCATGTGCATGTTGAATGGCTTGTTCATAATGGGTTAAAGCTTCTGCTACTTTTTTATTTAAGCGGGCTAATTCAGCATTGACCAATTCATATTTATGTAAAAAGTTAATTGGTGAATGCCGTGACCAACGTTGTAATTGCTCATGAAAGCCTAAAATTTGCTTAAGCAACTGGCTTTGTTTTTCTTCTGAACGACTTGGATAAATTGCAATTAAAATGAGCGCGTAATAAAAAACATAAATTCCATAATGCAAGCTTGCAGTTGCACTATTTGCATAAAACTCTGCTTTTTGAATTTGAATCAGTGCATTTTCAGGCGTATCTAAAGAATAGCTTAATAAAGTCTTTACCAAATAAAAACAAAAAAGCGCGTGTTGATTCTTTTGTGCGTGTAATTGTGGCAATAATAATTCTTCATCACAGCGCACCCCTTTTAATACACTGGGATGTCGTCCATCCCCTTGTAAATTCAGAATATATTGCGCCCAAATTTGCGTAATTTGCGTGTAATAAATTTGGTCAGTGGGTTTAAAACGAATCATAATATCTAATGCCATTTGGCAGATTTCATGAGCGCGGGTTAAAGATTCACTGACTAAAGCCGCGTAAATACTGCTATACATGCCAGCATGACAGGCATATTCAATGTTGCTTTGCTCTAAAGCGTGTTGGCTGGTTTTAACTAATTCTTTAACCGTTAAATGTGCAGACTCATGCCAATGGCGAGTAAACGCATTGACTAAAGTTAAAGTACGCGCTTGATATTCTTTATTAGGATAACGTTCTAAAATCTTTAATGCTAATTGTCCATAACGATAACCTGCTTCTAATTGATTCATCCCGCAAAGAATTAAACCATAAGAAGCATAACTACTTGCAGCCATAGCGGAATTGCCCGCTTGCAAACATAAACGAATTTGTTGCATTCCAATAATTGGATATAAAGCAGGTGCAATAAAATAGGCGGGTAAAGAAATACTAATTAAAATGCGTAAAGCTGCCAATTTATGCTGGTCTTTCATTACTGGCAAATCAATTAATTGCTCAATGGTTTTATCATTCACTAAAGGTTGTAATTGTGCAACTAATTCTGTTAATGGCGGTGCATTATTGGGTAAAGGATAATTTAACATATCCAAAACTTGCAGCCCCATATCAATGGCTTTTTGTAATTGATTTTGAGCAACAAAGAAAAGAATTCTTATTTCATAAACTTTTGCTTGGTCTAATAAACTTTGTGCATGAGTTAAAACAATAGAAAATAATCTATCTGCTTTTTCTACATGATGATTTGCATATTCAATTTCCATCGCTTGAATATGTAAAGCCATGCTTAAATTATATTGTTTCTCCCAACAATCTTCAGGCAATAAAGATAAACCAATTTGTAAATAGCCTAACGCAGAATCATACGCCCCCGTATTGCGCGCTTTCTTAGCAACCGCTAAATTTAAACGGGCTAATTCATATTTTTCAGGGTCACTATTGATTTGCTCAATGCCTAAATTAAGATGCTTAACAATATTGAATAAATTTTCTTCTAATTGTCCTAATGCAGTATTGTTTCTTAACAGTGTGCCGAGTTGATAATGAATGACTTGGCGTTCTTCATCGGATAATAAAGAATACGCTGCCCGTTGAATGCGCTCATGCACAAAACGATAAGAAATATCGTGTAATTCAGATTCATGTGGATGATTTTCAATTGCACCATATAACAATTGATAGCTATTTAAAGGCGCGACTAAATTTTGCTCAACCGCTTCCCATAATGCCGTTGTAGTAATTGTTTCAGATTGCTCATATAACGCGGCTAAATGTTGAATATTAAATTCTAAACCAATACACGCCGCTAATTTTAAAACTTCTTGTGCATTATCAGAAAGTTTCTGTAAGCGGTCACTGATAACTGCCACGACATTATCCGTCATATCTAATTGTGCAATAGCATTAACATCCCATTCCCAGCGTTTATGGCTATAATTAAAAGATAATGCTTTTTCTTGATAAACTGTATTTAAAAACGCATTCACAAAAAAGGGATGACCTTCTGTTTTAGTCATCACCATTTCAGCTAAAGGACGAACATAATTTAAAGAACAATGTAAAGTATCGGCAATTAAATGATTAACGTGTTCTAAACGCAAGGCTTTTAAATGAATTTGCTCAACGGGAATTAAATAATGATTTAAAGTTTCAATCATGGGCAATAATGAATGTCGCTCACCCATTTCGCCAGAATCTCTATAACCAACGACTAACAATAAAGCTTGCACTTCCGTATCTGTAATAATGGATTGCATTAATTTCATGCTAGCAAAATCAGCCCATTGCACATCATCAATAAACATTACAACAGGATGCTCTGTCCGTGCTAAAACTTGCGTAATTTTTTCAAACGCAATTTTAAATAAATTTTCGGCTTCGTCTCTAAAACTAGGGTGCGTATTTTCTGCGGGTTTGCCGACAATGGTTTCTAATTCGGGAATGGCTTGAATTAAAATTGCTAAATCATTGCCTAACGCACTGATAAACCGCCGCCGCCATTGCGCAATTTGGCTGACAGGTTCAGTCAACAAATATTGAATAATTTCGCGCAAGGCATAAATTAACGCGCTATAAGGTTGATTTTGCTCTTTTCCTTCAAATCGCCCTTTGCAGAAAAAGCCGCGCTTTTGCATGACGGGCTTTTGTAATTGCTGCACCAGTACTGTTTTACCCATACCAGATTCGCCGAAGACTAATAACGCCGATTTATTACCTTGGGCAATGTATTCAAAAGAATCTAGTAATGCCGTTAACTCTGCTGTGCGTCCATATAATTTTTGTGGAAGTTGAAATTTATCAACAACATCTTGCCGCCCTAAACGAAAATCTTCAATAATGCCGTGTTTGCTAAGGGCGCGTAAACACACTTGCAAATCAAATTTTAAACCGTCTGCACTTTGATAACGTTCCTCTGCATTTTTTGCCAATAATTTCATGACAATATCAGAAATCGGTTTAGGAATTTCTGGATTAATCACATGCGGCGCAATGGGAATTTTGGCAACATGACAATGAATCAACTCCATCGGGTCATTGCTTTGAAAAGGTAACCAACCGACTAATAATTCATACAAAGAAACGCCCAGCGAATAAAAATCGGTGCGATAATCTAAGACTCGATTCATGCGCCCCGTTTGCTCAGGCGACATGTAAGCGACTGTTCCTTCTAATTTATCTAAAGTGCTTAAATGTTGGTTTTCTACAGACAAGCGGGTAGAAATACTGAAATCCGTAATACGAACTTGTTCAGTCGCTAAATTGGCAATAATATTGGCTAATTTTAAATCTTTATGAATAATATGATGGCGATGTAATTCACTTAAAGAAGTTGCTAATTGAATTGCAATTTTTAAAACTTGTGGAATAGTGAGACGTTTTTCATTAACAATGCGTTTTAAAGATTCTCCTCCCATATCTTCTAATATTAAAGCTAAACTATTTTGATGATTTACTAAGGCGAGTGCCCGCACTGAACCTTTTAAATTTAATTCTTTTGTTAATTCATACTCATGCCGTAGCTGGGCTAATTCTTTAGGCGTAGGATAGTCAGTGCGCAAGGTTTTAATAATCACAGAAAGATTATCCGCTAGTCGCACGCCACGAAAAATGTAGCTTTTACTATCGGAATAAATTTCTTCGTTTATCGTATAACCCTCTAATTCAATCATGCGTTATTATCCTTTTGGTTCGATGGGCTAAACGTGATAGACATATTTAAAGCGTTGGCTTGAAGAAACAGGAGGTTGCATTGCTTAAATCAGAATGAATCTATTATCTTAGCGTTTTTTAACGCAGTTTTAAAGTCACGTTTTAGAATAAAGCAACTCAGTTGTCGCATTGCATCAATCTATCTTAATTGTACAACAAGCCGCTTCATAAAACTTTGCTAAATCAACAAGATTTAATTTTATTTAATCGCTTATTTCTATTGTACATTTTTTATTTTTTTTTTGTAAAATGCGAATTTAACTTTATTAAAATTGCAAATACGCTGTTTAATTAATTCCAATTTGATAAAAATGGACGACATACGCTTTAGATAATTTTTGAGTGTTATGTACTTAAGTCTGAATTTTCTTTTTTAAATTGGTTTAGAAAAAAATTTCTATAGGAGTGTAAAAAATGGGCTATCGTTTAACGCGTATTTATACCCGCACGGGAGATAAGGGTACAACTATGTTAGGAGATGGTTCGCGGGTTGATAAACATGCTAAACGAATAGAAACCTTAGGGACGATTGATGAATTAAATAGTTTAATTGGAATTGTTTTAACTCAAGTAGAAACATTAGAAAAACTTAAACAGGTTTTAACCCATGTTCAACATGTTTTATTTGATTTAGGCGGAGAATTAAGCATTCCTACGCATACAATTTTAGACGAAAATGATGTCATCAATTTAGAAAAATGCTTAGACGAGTTTAATCAACATTTACCTGCTTTAACGGAGTTTATTTTACCCAGTGGCAATCTTGCTGTGAGTTTTTGTCATCAAGCCCGCACCGTGTGTCGGCGCGCAGAGCGGTGTTTAGTAGCATTGGCTCAAGAAGAAACGTTAAATCCATTTAGTTTAGCGTACATTAATCGCTTAAGTGATTTACTGTTTGTTTTTGCTCGCGTCATTGCTCAGCAGCAAAATTGCCCTGAAGTCTATTGGCAAAAACGCCCGCGTGCTTTTTAAAACTTCATTATGAAAAATGGTTTTACTTTATTAGAAGTTTTAGTAGTGTTATTAATTCTAGCTTTATTAGCACGGCTTGCAATGCCTAATTTATTAAATTTATCGCATCGTATTCAAGCGGCTTATCAACGTGAAACCGTATTAGCTCAATTGAATAATTTAGGTTATCAAGCTTTTAAACAAGGCAAAGGTTTTACATTAACTCAATATCCTTTAATCAATACTAAAGAAATTCCTTTAGAATTGCCTGAAGGTTGGCAATTAATAGCCCAATCGCCAATTGTCTATTTAAGTAATGGTGTTTGTTTAGGTGGACAAGCAACGCTTAATTTTGAAGAACAAAAATTTGCAATTGCTTTTACGCCTCCTTTTTGTCAAATTCATTGGTAATATTTTATTTTTTCATTTTAGGAACTGAATATGTTGCAATTAGATAAAGTGATTCCTTTCGGACGTTCTTTACAAGAATATACTTTAATGTTCAATTTAAATGAACAAGATAAACAAAAAAAGATTTTAAGTGTTGCTGATGGTCCCGCGTGTTTTAATGCAGAAATGTATAAAGCGGGTTATGCTACAGTTACCTCTATTGACCCTGTTTATGCGTTTAGTGCAGAAGAAATTAAACAGCAATTTTATGTGGTTGTGGATAACGTAATAGAACAGGTGCGGAATACCTCTGAAGATTGGGTTTGGACTTATCACCGTTCACCTGATGATTTAAAGAAAAATAGAATTTATGCTTTAGATAATTTTTTAGCTGATTATGAAACAGGTAAGCAAATTGGGCGTTATCTTTGTGATGAATTACCCAACTTAAAATTTGCTGACAATCAATTTGAGTTAGTATTATGTTCTCATTTTTTATTTCTATATTCTGAGCATTTTAGTTGTGAGTTTCATTTAAACTCTATTTTAGAAATGTTAAGACTTGCACCAGAAGCACGGATATTTCCTTTAATCACTTTAGCAGCACGTCCTTGTAATCATTTACAAAGTGTGATGTTGCAATTACAACAACTTGGCTATCAAGTCAGTTTAGAGCCTGTGCAATATGAATTTATTCGTGGGGGCGATAAAATGTTAGTGGTGAAACGTCTGTTGTAGCTTTAAAGCATTGCCATTGATTTGTCATCATGCTTTGTTAGACTTTCCCATTTTTATTAAAGTTAATTTATATGGCTACACATCCTGATTTTTCGCGGGTGCGCGCAATTTGGCGTTTTAGTTTATTTTTATTGCTTACTGTAATTTGTGCTCCCATTCACTTTATTCTCGTTAAATTTTTTCCTCAACAGCGTTTCTTTATACCGTATTTATGGCATGGCTATTGTTGTCGAATTTTTGGCATTCAATTAGAAATAAAAGGACAAATTGCCAATAAAGAACCTGTTTTATTTGTCGCTAATCATGTTTCTTATTTAGATATTTTAATTTTAGGTAGTTTATTACCTGCAACTTTCATTTCTAAAATTGAAGTTCAAAGTTGGTTTTTAATTGGTTGGTTAGCTACATTACAAAATACCATTTTTATTGAACGTCATCGGCGACAATTAAAAGGACAATTAGATACTTTACAACGCCATTTTGAGCAAAAAAATAATTTAATTTTATTTGCAGAAGGAACAACTACTGATGGCAGTGCAGTTTTACCTTTTAAAAGTGCGTTATTTCAATCTTTTGAAAATTGCCTGTTTCCTGTTGCTATTCAACCCGTTTCACTGGCTTACAAAAGTTATTCTAATCAGCCAATTACACAAGAATTACGCAATTATTACGCATGGTTTACCGACATTAGCGCGGGCGCGCACATGTTTAGCATGGCGGGGATGAAAGGCGTAACAGTAGAAGTGATTTTTCACCCGTCGGTGACGAGTGAACAATTCAATCATCGTAAAGAATTGGCAGAATATACCCAACAACAGGTTGCGTTGGGTGTATTGCGCGGTTTAGCCAATGTTTAACACGTTAACAGCATTCTTGTTCAATTTGCCATAACAATGCTAAAGCATCTTTGTCTTCGCA
Source organism: uncultured Thiotrichaceae bacterium (assembly GCA_964555395.1). GTDB lineage: Bacteria > Pseudomonadota > Gammaproteobacteria > Beggiatoales > Beggiatoaceae > CAZKST01. Next base: position 8,335 of record CAZKST010000002.1, read on the forward strand.
TTGCTCAAAATAAGCATATAAATTATTCATTTGGCTACCGATAAAATATAAATTATCGTGCTGCATTTTGGCTTGTTGGGCGCGTTTTTGGCGAAAATAGGTGTGCCAATTTGCTTCCCCATGTTCCGCGCTGAGGTGCATTTCTAATTTTTGGATTAACGTGTCCGCATTAGCATCACAATTAATGCCGATAAAAGTAACGTAACGGTCAGTATTGGCTGTAGCTGTATTCATGATTATACTCCTAAACGATTCAAACACTTTGTATTGTAAAGTGCTTTATCGGGAGCGTCTGTCAGCTAGCTGACATTCCACGCGCAAGCTGTTCAAGATATTGAATGTCGAGCAGGGTTAAACTTTGTCGTCCACAGCGACAGACAATTTTTTCTTTTATCATGCGATTCATGAGGGTAGATAAAGTTTGGCGGGATGTTCCCAGTAAACTGGCTAATAATTCTGTGTTACCGACTAATTTAACTGTGTTTTGTTTTTGTTGACGATATTCAACGAGTAAATAGCGGGCTAAACGTGACTCGACTGAGCGAAAAGCTAAATCTTCAATAATATCAAGACTATTACGCAGCATCACGCCAATTTCGCGCATGGCGGCAACTGCCATTTCAGGTTGTGCTGTAATCACTGCTTGTAAATGGCGTAAATGCCAGCTCATGATTTCTGTTTCGGTCGTGGCAAGAATCCATGCGCGGGTATGGGTGACATAAATGCTATTAGGATTTAAATAGCCAATCGTCAATTCTTTGTGGTCAGCATAGAGCAAAATACGGGCTTGTCCACGCATGAGCACAAAAAATTGATTACTGTCTTTTTCAGGGCGGGAAATAATCTCACCCGCATTAAAGTGGTTTCGCTGTCCTTCACAAAGTGCAGTTAACCATGCGTGATGCGGGTGCATCATTAATACTCGACTTTGCTATTTAGTGGGTGTTAGTTGCGGAGCTTGTAGGCGTTGCAGCAGCGGGGGGACTTTTCTTCGCATCAGTGGTAGCTGTTTTAGCAGTTACTTCTGTCGTTTTCTCAGTTGTTTTAGCTTTTTCAGACTTTTCAGTTTTTTCTACAGATTCTGTAGCAGTTGCTGTTTTATCTGTTGCTTTAGTCGCTTCTTCTTTGCTAGGGTCTGCTTTTTTCGCCGCTTTCAGGGTTTTGCCTTCTTTAATCTTTTCTTCGGAGATGGGTTTAGTCGTGGCTTGTTTTTCAGGATTGACTAACCAAGCATTTAAACTTTCTAAATCTTGCACGCTTAATGTGCCCGCGGCGTGTTTAAGCGTTAAAGTGTTCATAATGTAAGCATAACGGGTTTGTGAATAATTCTTTTGCGCAGATAAAAGCGTGGTTTGTGCATTCAAAATATCTACAGAAGTCCGTGTTCCTACATCAAAACCGATTTGCGTAGCTTCTAAACTGACTTGATTTGATTTAACAGATTGTTCTAAAGCTTTTACGCGGCTGATATTAGACAATACACTTAAAAATGCACTATGGGTTTGTTTTTGTATTTCGCGCCGACTTTTTTCTAAAGAATCAATGGCTTTATTATAGTCTTGTTGGGCAATTTTAATTTTTGCCCCCACTGCGCCGCCTGTGTATAAAGGATAAGACAATTGTAAACCAACTTGGTTTTGCGTCATCCCATCGCTACCATTGGATAAATCGCCCCGCAGCGCGTGTTGATAACCATGTGAAGCCGCTAAATCTAAAGTTAAAGAATTTGCAGCGCGTTCTTTATCAATTTGTTGTTGTGCTATTTCAATTGCAACTTGGGCAGCTTGAACATTGGGATTTTGTGTTAACGCGGTATCTGTCCATTGTTGGATATTATTCGGCGTTGGGCTAACAAGTGGCGCATTGGCTTTTAAAGTTGCTAAGGTTTCGTGATATTGTCCAGTGATTTCGCGCAACGTTTCAAACGCAGTATCTAAAGCATTTTGTGCTTGAATTTCATCGGCGACCGAACCATCATAAGCCGCTTGTGATTCTTGCACGTCTGTATTGGCAATTAAACCCACATTAAAACGCTGTTGCATTTGTTCTAATTGTTTTTTAAAGGCTTGTTTGCTGGCTTGAGTTAGGCGTAAATCATCTTGACGGGCTAAGACATCAAAATAAGCTTGCGCTGTTTGTAACATTAATGCTTGACGAGCAGCTTCAAGGGTTTGGTCAGCTTGTTGAATTTGTAAATCGGCTTGTTTTACCCCGATGCGACTGGCGCGGTCATACAAAGGCATCGCTAAAGATAAGGTATAACCTAAAGTTGTAGCATCACTGATTTTGTCGCCAAAAAAATCTTTGGTATTATACCCTTGCTCCAAACTTGCACCTAAAGCAACCGTGGGATTTAAGGCTGATTCTGCCAAGGGTTTGCTTTCAACTGTAGATTGACGGGTTGCGGTTGCGATTTTTAATTGCGGCGCGTTTTGTTCAGCTTGATGATAAATTTCAAGTAAAGTTTCGGCTGCGACTGACTGTGTGAATAATGCTGAAGAAAATAGCATATATTGCAATGATTTCATTGTAATACTTCCTTGACTTTCTGTCTCAAAAAATAGGGATTAACGTTTAGCGAATTTTCGTATCCGTGTACGCTCTACATAATTTTCCACAGCACCAACACCTACATTAGAATACAATAATCGGATTTCTTAATTTTGTCTATTTCTGTTTGTTACGACCTGTTTTTATAGATGCTGTGTTCTAAAATTTTTAGAAATTTGACCAAATTTGCGCCAATTTTAGAAGAAATTTAAAGGGATTTATATATCCATGCTATTTGAAAATTTTCATTTTGCCCAGCCGCTTTGTTTTTCTTTACTGCCATTACCTGTGCTAATTTGGGGGATTCCATGGGTAAGACAAGTTGTCCCCCTAAAACAATTTGCTGATAAACATTTATTGCCTTATTTGCAGCTTTCGCATACTGCCCAACCTTTGGGTAAACGCTTTAATTTAACAACAATTATCAGTTGGTGGGCAATTTGGATATTAGGAATTATTGCACTTGCACAGCCCCGCTGGGAATTTACCGAGCAACCCGTTTTTAAACCGCAAATTAATCTGATGATTCTACTGGATATTTCTGATTCTATGCGTGTTCATGATGAAAGCGGGGGACAAAGTCGTTTTGAAAAAGCCGTGCAAGAGATAACTGATTTACTTGCACAACCCAACCATTCTGTTAATATCGGTTTAGTTGCATTTGCGGGAATTCCACATTTTATTTCCCCGCTCACAGATGACTATAAAACTTTAAATTATTTGCTAGATGATTTAAAACCTGAACTAACCCCCGTTCAAGGAAGTCATTTAAAATTAGCTTTAGAAACCGTTAAACAACAATTAGCCAATTTAGATGCACGTTATACGCATTTATTGTTAATTAGTGATGGGGACTTAACAACAGAAGACCAACAACAGAGTTTAAAATTACTCCCGCAACTCCCATATCCTTTATACTCATTGGGAGTAGGTACACCACAAGGGGATTTTATCCCGCTTGACGATAAAACATGGCGACGTGATTCCCAAGGGAATGTAGTTATTAGTAAACTAAATGAGGCATTTTTGACGCAGCTTGCACAAGCCAATCAAGGTTTTTATCAACATGCCAGTTATCAACAAAATGATACGAATGCAATAATTCAACGATTACAACAGCCTATCACAACATCAGCAGAGGCAAAAAAGACAGAAAAATTATGGCATGAACATTTTTATCTTGCTGTTTGGCTAATGTTATTTTTATTGTTACCCTATTTTAGACGACAAATAACCCAGTAAAAAATTTTTAACGCTTACATGAAATTTATTTTTATGTTTTAAATCAGGGTTATAATGTGTTATGCTAGCAAACAACATGAAAATAACAGTGCTATATTTGTCATTTGTAAGGTAAAATGTAATATCATTAGCAAGTCATCAAGGCAGGCTTGCCCTTGATTAACGCTCATCTTTTGTCATTTTAATCGTCCTTTGATGCTGTAAAATAAACCTTCTAGCTGATAGTGAAAATAGAAGGTTAAAATAATGTTATAATTGGTTCGCATTAAAATCTTGATGACGGCAATAAAGCGAGTCTGTATGTTTTGCCCACCTTGCCACCGTTTTGTGGTTTTTTTTGTATTCACGAGATTTTTAAACTAGCACGCTAAAGTAGTGGTACATAAAAAATACTCATAAACATTATGTTTAACCTGTTGAGTATTTCCAAAAGACTCACAATGAAAACATCTACCTTATTATTTTTAATTGGTTTAAATGTCTGCTTGTTTAGCGTAGGTTCGCCTTCGGTATATGCGGCTAATCCTGCACATGTTGACACGTTAAAAGAAACACAAAAATGTCCGCGCTGTAATTTAAGCGGCGCGAATTTGTCTAGCAGTAAACTGCCACGGGCAAATTTGCGTGGCGCAAATTTAAGTCGGGCAAAATTGCGTGGCGCAAATTTGCGGGGTGCAGATTTATCTGGCGCGGATTTATCCCAAGCAGAATTACGGCGCGCTAATTTACGCGGTGCTCGTATGGGGGGGGCTAATTTGCGAGGAGCTAACTTGCGAGGGACAAATTTGCGGGGTGCGGATTTACGCGGCGCACGTCTTGATGGTGCAGATTTAGAAGGTGCAAACCTAAAAGGTGCTATTCTTGATGGAGCAACAGGTGTTGACCCTGCCTTAGCTGAATAGCCCGACTAGATGATTTTAAAGATAAACAGCGTTGTTACAACGCTGTTGCATATTTCATTTAAAAAAACTGCTCTTCCATTCTTCCAATTTTTCGCTTAGATGAGACACAGTTTCTTTCATTACTGTGCCACTATTCATGGTTTGCTGCCATAGCTGTTGCCATTTATCTATTTCCTTAAAACTTTGCAAAGTACGGAAATATTGCACTCTTTTCGCTTCAGATAACTGTAACATCATAGCGGGAATTAATCCCTCTTCAATATTGTAATAATATGCAGAGCTTTGCGTATTGACGGGAATAATCTGTGCTAAGGGTACTTGCAAAGAAAAACTGAGTGCATCCACCATTGAACGAATCGCAATCGCTTTTTTTGTATCAGGTGTTTGAATGTTATAAGGGGGAGACCACTCACGCACGGGACGAAGTTGGTCTATATGTGTGACGACGACAAGCAAAGGGGGTAATTGGAATTCACCATGTTGCTGAAAATAATGTTGAATTGTATTGAGTAATTGTTTATCTGCTTGTCGTGCTGCGGTATTGGCTGCACATACTAATAAAATCAAATCTGTCTTTAATAATTCGTCTTTAATTTCTTTAAAGAACTGTTCAAAATTCTGCTGCTCTTCATAGCCCACCGTATCACATAATAAAATCTTATCTTCTAATTGCTCATGTGAAAGTTGATGATAAACAAGACCTTTTGTCGATGGGATAATATCTGTTTTAGCTTGTAATGACCCAATTAATGCGTTGATAATACTTGATTTACCTGCGTTAACTTGCCCTAAAATTAAAATTCGCAAAGGCTCTGCCAATTGAGAAGTATTTTTTTGCGTTTCTGCTAAATCATTTTGAGAATAAGGCGTTTGATGTTTTTCAAAAGCAACTTCATCTATCAATAAACGATGGCTATATAATTCAATCGCGTAAAATCCAACTTTCTCACAAAAAACTTTTAATAACCATTCTTTTACGTTTTCAATCACCGCGCCATACACTTTACGCGCTATCAAGTCTTTAGTTTCTCTCATGATTGAAGAAACTGGATTTAACGGGACAGATAAAACCCGATAAGCATCATAATATTGGGAAACATTATTGACTAAGCGTTTACCCATTAAAATATCATTAATCGTAAAAATATGACTCCCTGGAATATACTTCAGCATGTGTTTACGCAAGTCAGCACTTACCAATTCCATAATGCGTAACAAATAAGGCGGCGGAATTTCCCAAACCGAAGCACTTGAATTAGGATGATAAAAAGAGGCAATTTGATTAATTAAATCAATAGCTAATTCAAATAGTTTTTGGGGTTCTTTTAACGAAATTTTTTGACTGTCTAAAGTTTGATGATAATTTTCAACTAATTTCCAAGCTTCTTGTTCTTTGTTTGACCAAGTAGAGTGGTCAGGTAGAATAGAAATTTTTTCTAATGCTTGAATTTGTTGTTGGCGCAAATATAGCACCCAAGCGAACCCTGAAACTGTGCAAAAAATCCCCACACTCAGCCATATCAATAAAGCTTGATAGTGCCATAGTGCGACAAATCCCAAAGGAAGCAGGATAGCTAAAGGAATAAATAACAAACTAATTGCAGCTAACCATTGCCAAGAGAATTTCATAATATTGATGACAAGGTGGAGGGTTAAAGGTTTTTAGCTTTATTTAAACAATGCAGAATATGTTCTGTATTATCCATAACATTTTGCAGTAAATGATAAAATTGAGCGGGTGGAATTTCTATGGTTTCATTGTGTTCTGCCACCATGGCTTGCAACGCTGTGATGTAATTTCGCAACATAAGCAGACGTTCTTCTGCTTGTTTTAACAACTCGAAATTGCCATCTACAGCAGTCTGTTCCTGTGTGGATGAGGTTTCACCATAAACTTGATTAATCCATAAAGTAGCAAAAGTGGATGGAGACATAAAAGATAGAGATTTGTGGACACCAAAAAAAACCCCTTATCTTTTTAAGATTAAGGGGTTTTATAGCTTCTAAACTACACAATGAGAAGGAGATTAGCGACCTTCATCTATGCCTTGGCGGGCACTTGAAGGAGCAGATTTGGAGGATTCCTTGCTTGAATCTGCTTTTTTCGCATCACTACTACCACCGAAAGTAAACCGATATTCACCACTTTCGCCGGAGAATAAACCAGGTCCTGAAGGGATGCTATCCCCAGTTGCTGACTCTTTCAAAGGTTTTGCCGTTGAGCAACCCGTAAGCAACAAACTACCCAATGCGACTAAACCTAGAATAAGGCGGAGTCCTTTCCAGTGAATGAGAAGTCCTTTCATCATTAAAACTTCACGCGTGCGCCACCCATAACAACGAAGATATCTTCTGGGTCAGCACCGTAGATAGCATTGTCACGATCTAATTGGTAGTTGCGGTAAGTTAAGAATAACTCTGTGCTAGCACTTTTGATTTCTTGTACTAAAGAAGCACCATAAACGGTGAATTCGTCGTCTTTAGCAGCGAAATCATTAGTCATACCGTATTCAACGGAAACTGCTGTTTTACCTGCTGGTAAAGCAGCAAATTCATAACCAACTTTACCCCAATAGTTGATTGGCTCGTCGTCACCAGATAAGTCACGAGCAGTATTGTCAGCAAACATACGTGTGCCAACAGTACCAGTTAAGCTTAAACCAAACTTGAATAATAAGGATAAAGAACCGTTGATTTGGCTATCCCACAATGTAGCAGTAGATGTTTTGCCGAAATCAGCATAAGCAACACCACCCGCTACTTTAGCGAAACCTAAATCACCAGTATAAGTTAAAGCAACGTCATAAGTTTCAGCAGTTGCAGCACTTGCAGATAATTTGAAGCCAGCTAAGCTAGGTGTATCGTAACGAACGCGGTCATCACGGCTTAAACCGTCGAAGTTGTTTGTTACGCTACCTAAAGTTAAACCATTAGCAATTGTTCCGCCATTGGCTAAACGCCATTTTAAAGAACGACCTAAAGCACCAATTTCAGAATAAGTTGCAACTTTAGTTAAGCTTAAGTCAAATTCAGACGTTTCGTTAGAAGCGGTGTCGCCTTGACCTAACCATAATTTACCTAAAGATTTGCTTTCAAAGTAAACTTCTAATTTACGCTCTTGGAAAGCGTTTTGGCTGCTATCAGAAGCAGTTTCATTGATAGTAACTTTATCACTAGAGTTAGATTGGTGTTCAACTTCAAATTGACCACCGATAGTTACATCGTCATTTAATTTGTGTTTTGCATCAATGATGATACGGGTTGAAGAGTTGTTGTTATCAACAAAGAATGTATCATTGTCAACGCCGTCATCAGCATACATTACGGCACGGTTAACTTGTCCTTTTAACGTGACATCTGCCATAGCCACTGGCGAGAGAGCGATTAACGCACCCATGCAACCCACTAAAGTCTTAATACGCAACATAATTTTTCCTCGTCAGATTCTTATTACGCAGTCACTCGTGATGAATTCATCGTCTAACATCAACAAGTGTAATGAGTACAACAGTTAAGACGGTTAATACAACACTTGCAGTAAATTTTCCACAAGTGAAAGGTAATACTTTTTTGTAGTGTAGTCAATACAACAAGGCGTGTTTTTAATACAACAAAATAGTTGAAAAAAACTAGCATTTCTGCTTTTTACTGTGTAAAGGCAGGATTTAAAGAGCTGTTGTTGTATCATTAATGGAACAAATGTTACATCCATTTTTTTAAAAAAATGAGTGTGTTATTTGTTTTTTCTTGGATTAGTGTAACAATGTCATTGCGTTACAGTTATTCCTATTTTATTAGGAATCAACTAATTACTTTGCATTTGTCTGATTTTTTGCAAATTATCTCGCGCAATTGGATTATTAGGTTCTATTTTGAGAATACCTTCATAGAGTGTTGCTGCCTCAGCATAACGTTCTGTCACTACTAATAAAGTCGCTAGGTTTAGTTGTCCTGATAAATTAGCGGGATACAGTTGCAGAGCATGACGATAACTTTGCTCAGCTTCAGCATAGTGTTTTAATTCATACAAAATATTGCCTTTATTAACTTCAAATTTTGCATGATCAAAAGGACGTAAACTTGTGCCTTGTGTTACTTGCTCAACCAGTTCTAAAGCCCGTTTATATTCTTTAAGCATCCGTAAAGCAACTACCATATTAATAAGAGCTTCTACCGTGTAACTTTTACTTATTTGCCCATTGGCTTGAGGACGTTCAATAGCTGATTGTTCTAAGGCTTTTAAACCTTCATTGGGACGATTGGCTTGTAATAAGTGTTTGCCTAAAATTACCCATGCGCGTTCTTTATGCGGCGCATGTTGCACGTTATTTTTCCATAAAGCAATTGGGTCGCGCCAGAGTTGATTGCGCCACCAAGTTGCACCACTGAGTAATAGTAAAAGCATTAGGATGATAACAAAAGTTGCTTTTTCACCCATTTCTAATGGCAAGTAACTTAAAGCAAACCAACTACAAAGAATAATCAATCCTAAATTGGGTAAATAAGTACGATGTTCAAATACCACATCACTAATAGGAATAATGCTAGATTCTACCGCATGAGCAACGTAGTAAAAGACAATGCCAAAGCATAATAAAGGATAACGTTTACGCGCTAAAAAAGCACCTGCAAACACAGCCAAATGTGCTATTAAGGCAAATAATACCCAAACATCTAAAAATCCTGTTGCAATGGGATAATCATAATCAATATGTAAACTATTAGGTAAAAAGAATAAACGAACATACCACCATAAAACTGTCATTTGCGTTGCAAGATAAGAGACGCGTGAGATTTCAGTGGTTTCACGCGTTAACGCTTGCATAGCCTCTAAAGAGAAAGGATTTTTGCCAATACTAAAAGTTAGAAGAATAGCTGCTCCCATCAGAAGAACGCCGCCAATTCCTGCTATTTTTAAGAGTTGTTGTTGTGTTTTTGGAAAAAAAATAATTTCAATTAAAATAATGGTTAAAGGTAAAGTAACTGTATTTTGTTTAGTAAAAAAAGCTAAAACAGCAAATAGAAAACAAGCAATAAACCATAAAGTACGATGGAGTGGTTGAGTTGCTAAACGGGCTTGAACAAAACTTGCTAGTGAAGTGATGTAAAATAAGGCAGCAAGGGAAGCAAGACGTTGAATTACATAGGTAACTGCTTGAGTTTGTAAAGGGTGCACTAAAAAAACTAATGCTACTAATAAAGGAAGCCAACGCTGAGCTTGAGGAGAAAGTTGTTCGTTAACAGCTGGAGTTTGAATTAATCCTTGAATTAAAAAAAAGACCATGTAACTACATAAAAAATGAATTACGATATTAACAACATGGTATCCCTCTACTGAAAAATGATGAAATTGAAAATTCCATGCAATGGTTAAATAGCCAATAATCCGCGCAGCAGAAAATTGCCATAGCTCTGCTAATGTGCCTTGCCATTGGAAAATAAAGGGATTTTCTTGAATAGAAGAAAAATCATCTAAGTAGAAGGGAACATCTAAAGTATGTCCATAGAGTAATAACGTTAAAATCGCAAGTAAAGCTGGGGTAAAAAGCCAATGCGAAGTGAAACGTCCTTGTTGTATTGATGCAAAATAAGGTGTTAGTTTCATAAAATGTTGTTACCTGAGATTTAAAGTAATTCGCGAATTTGAGGTTCAGCGCGGATAAAAATAATCCAACTGGGGGCAAGCCATAGTAACCAATATATAAAAGGACGGATTATATTCATTAATTCCCATGGTGTGCCTTGTGTAGCGGCATGTAGTAAGGCTAACCAATCTGCAACAGGATTTAAGATTAATAACCACTGTAAATTAACTGGCAATTGTTGTGGCAAATACATGACAGGGGTTAAATACATGGTTAAGGTAATCAAAAAAGGGAAAAATTGTGCAAGGTCTTTTAAAAACAATCCAATAATTGCCAATAAATAGCACAAAGGAATTAACCAAATTGCCACGCCTATTAAAATTACAATTGCTAGACTAGCCGCAATCCCCCCATGCAAGAAAAAGGTAACAAAAAATAAAACGATGGCATATAAAAGTGTAGATAAACCTATGCTGAGCCAAGGCAGCAATGCTAAAGGGAAAATACTACGTTGATATAATCCACTGAATTCTCGCAGAATTCCTAAACTACGGGTTAAGACTTCCGCAATAAATAACCAAAGTAACATGCCAATTAAAAAATAATTAACAAACTCTATTTGATTAGGTAACTTGACGCGCAACACAATATCTAATAAAAACCAAAAACCGATAATTTGTAATGCGGGTTGTAAAACAAGCCAAACATCGCCTAAAACTGTTCCCGCTGTGCGATTAGTGATGTCGCGTTTTAACAACATTCTAAACAGTTGGCGATGTTGATATAAAATTTTCCAAGGTTGAAAAATACCGAGCAAGGTAGCTTGTTGATATTTAAAAAAGAGTGTGCGTAATTTCATTGTATTTAGTTGTTGTGGCAAAGAAAAATCAAAAAAGGATTGACTTAAAAGTTATAATAATAACTTTATTTGAAAACGGGAATATTGTTTGCATGAATCAGCTAGATATAGGCTATAGTCTGGTGTAGAATAGCCTAATTTGTATCCTAGCAGTACAAATTACCCGCCTTTAAAGGATTTCTAACTGTTATTTTCCGTTAATCTGAATAAAATAACTGAAAACCTTGCATTTTAGAAAAAAAATGTGCATATTTAATACTAACCGTGCGGATAGCATTTCAAGAGAAAACTGTGGTATATTAACCTACACAATGTTGTTTAGTTGCAATAGTGTTGTGTATTTCCCCCGCCGCTCATTCTTGAATGGAATTCCGCGAGTAACAAAATTAAGAGGAGCTTTTTCGCATGATTATTAAAAAGACATCGTTAGCTGCTGCTATTTCTTTAGCGATGATTGGCAGTTCTGCTTGGGCCGTGCCTTGTGATGAATTGGATGCTGCAAGTCCTACATTTAACGGTACAGCTATTTCCTTAGCTGCTGGTGATAAATGTACAACAACCACAGTTAATGGCGAGTTTATTTTAGATAAAACCACAATTAATGCTGGTGAAACAGTAAACTTAGCAATTTTAGGTTTAAATAAATTAGGCGAAGTTGACCGTTTTGGTGAACAACGTGGTTCTAAATTAATGGCTGTTGTAAGCACCAAACAAGGGGTTATTTCTATTGTTAACCCTGCGCAAGGTACTGCTAACACAGGACAAACTCCATCTGACGCTTTAGCAACAGGTTTATTCGTTAACCGTTCTGGAACACCTAGCTCTAACCCTGATGACCTCAAAACCATCCGTGTTGTTAGTTTAGTTGAAGGTAACGGCGAAATTAACGTTTATTTCCCACCTTCCTCTACTGGTCAAGGTGAAATTACCGTTAAATTACAAGAACGTGAATCTACTTCTACTGGTGGTATCAAAGTTAACACCATTAAAGAAGTGACTAAAGTTGTAACTTTAAACCCAGCTGCAACTAATCCTGGTAGCTTAGATATCGTTTCTTTCGCTCGTGGTTTTAATGATGTTGCAGGTGTTGATGATACTGTTTCTACAGATGGTATCGCTGGTGTAATGGGTGCTGGTCCTAAAGGTTCAGGAGCTACTTTAACTGTTAAAGCAACTAACGAACGCGCTGGTGGTGCAGTTAATGTTACTTTAACCCCCGTTAAAGGTGGTACACCTGTAACAACAACAGGCACTATGTTAAATGGTACTGCGGTTGTTAATTTAACTGCTGTTAATACTGCTGGAACATATTATGTTAAAGCAGAAATGGGCGGCGTAAGCAGTGTAGCTTTAGATACAGCTGATACTATTACTGTTCTTTCTACAGGCGAACCAAAATCTTTATCTTTAAAATCTAACAAATCTCGTATTACTCAAGTAGGTCAAGGCGCACAATTAACAGCTTACTTATTAGACGAGTTTGGTAATACAACAACTAGCCGTGCTGGTGTTGCTTACACGGTTACAATTAAAGATGCTAATAGCAATATCGCAAACTCTACAGTAACAGTTCCTGTTGGCTCAACAATGTCTAATGTTGATGTTTTAGGCGATGTTACAGGCGATATTAAAGTAGCTACAGGTGCATTGAGTTTAACTGCGGAAGCTACAGGTTTAACAACTTCTGCTGCGACTGCATTAACTGTTGTTGATAAATCCTTCAATGTTACTGTACAACCTGATTTTGCATTCCCCAATACTACGGGTTATAAGTTAATTGCTAATAACCAATTAGAAGCTATCTATGTAGATAAAGACCCAGCTAGCCCAGTTTCTGTAAAACGTGTTGGTACAAGCGAAGTTAGCGAAGCTTTACGTGACCCAACTAAAGGTACTGTTCGCGTAGTATTCAACAAAGTTGACCCAAGCAATTCTTGTATCGCAACTGACCGCGATGCTAAATATGCTGAAGTGTTATTTGACTGCGCAACTATCATCCCAGCAACACCTACTAAGTTAGAAGTTCGCAACGCACATAATGAAGTTGTAACCAGTGTTCCAACTTTATTATTAGCTGACAATACACTGAAAACAACCGTACCTGAAAAAGCTGTCCGTTTATATGACAACTTTGGTAACGCTGTAACAGGTGACCCAGCAGGTCGCTTTACTTTAACCTCTGCTGTGACGGGTGCTAAATCTGTTTACCCAGCGGGTGCAGGTTCTGCAACACCTACAAGTACAGGTACTGTAGAAATTACTTATCCTACAACGGCTCAAGGTTCTGGTGAACAACCCTTAACTGTTAACTTAACAGCTCCTGGTTTCACACAAGCAACTACAATCAAAACAGTATTACCTGCTATCACTAAGTTCAGCGCAATTAAGAGCTATGTTGAGAAGACAAGTATTCCTGTCAACAGTAAAGTTGCTGTTGCCGTTGAGTTAGTTGACCAAAATGGTTCTTTAGTTACCAGTGCTAATACTGTTCGTTTAGTATTCAACGACGGTTTAACAGGTACAGAACTTGTTACTCCTCAAGTTCGTGAAGTTGATGCTCAAGGTGTTCGTGGCGGTATCTTAAATAACAACCAAACATTGAGCTTCACTGGTGGACGTAAAGTGTTTGAAGTGGGTGCTGGTCAAAGCATTGGCAAGTTCTCCCTCAGCTTTGTTGATCCAGCAGGTATCGTTCCAGCTGCTGTGAACAGCATCACTGTAACTCAAACATTAGTAAAACAATGTTCTACAACTGCTCCTGAAGCTTGCAAAACTGAAACAGAATGTGCTGCAGTCGGCGCTGGTTTCAATGGCAATGTTTGTTCTGCATTAACAATTTCAACAGCAGCTTCTGTAGACTCAGCAGGTACAATCAGCACAGCAGCAGCTACTATTAAAGGTGGCGTTGCGATTGGTACAGGCGAATTCAAGTTAGCAGGTAAATCTTCTAACATAGCTGATAAAGTTAAATTCGTTACAACCATTACCCCAATGGCAGCAGACGCAGGTAGCGAAGTTGAAATCTTAGCCGTTGTTGGCGTTGGTCTCAATGTAGCTCAACCTAGCGTTGATTTAGCTTACAGTGTCACTGAAGCTGAACCATTCTTAACTCCTTGGGATGGTACTTCAATTGCTAGCATCGTTGCATTCAAGAAAGCAACTTTAACTTCAGGTTTTAATAGCTTCACAATTTTCAATGGTACTATTGGTGGTGAAGTCGTTGTTAACTTGTTCACAGGCTATCGCCGTGCTGACGGTACTATCGTCTTCGGTGGTGACCCAACCAACTTAACAATTGATGCTCCTTAATCGGTTATTTTAGAACGATAAGTTCATCAGTTAAGTAAAGAAACGGCGTATCATTGTTTGATGATACGCCGTTTTTTATTGAAGTTAGTTTAATCACAAGGTGTGAAATTTTATTTCATCGCAGGTTTAAAAGTATTATGCGAATTCCTTTAACTTCTTTCTTTTTGCTAGTCAGCTTGATAATTCCTCGCTTTTCCCAAGCAGGATTCGATTTATTTGATCCTGAACGGGGTAAAGATAAAATAGCTGCTGCTGCCGCAGCCGCTGCAAATAAGCCGACAGCACCTGCTGCTATTCAACCCCCTGCGCCGCCACCTAAACCTTTATTACCTCAGAAAGATTTCCTTTTAAAAGGAACAAGTAAAATAGGAAATAAAGTATCTGTTATTTTACAAGGACTAGATGGCAAAGATGTCATGGTGAAAATTGATAAAAGTGGGCGAACGCCTATTCCTAATAGTCCAGGATATACGATTATAGGGGTTGAACCCCGCCAACTTAAGATTGAATATCCCCAAGATGCACCTTGTCGGACAACTGACCGCGCTAAAGGGGTTGTTTGTCAAGGAGAAGGCAGAATTGCATTATTGAAATTAGAACGCAGGGGAGCAATCGCAGCTCCACCGCCCGCAGCACCTGTAGCTGCCCCTCCCCCCATTTTTGCAGGTGCTCCCCCAGCCCCCAATAACCCCTTTGCAGCCGCTGTAAATCAGCAAGGTGTACAAAATCCGTTTGCCAATTTACCACAACGCCCTTTAACGCCAGAAGAACAGAAAAAACAAGAAGAAGAATTGAAACAACGTCAAGAATTGTATAAAAACTTCCAGCGTCAAGTGATTAAAGACGAAGATGTTCCACCAGGAATGCGGGTGGTGCGCACCCCCTTTGGTGACCGCTTAGTTCCAGACAATAAATAGAAGCTATGCGCTATATTGAAGGCTTAAACGGAGTACGAGCACTTGCTGCGTTACTTGTGATTTTCTTTCATTGGCCTTACCCAGTGCTAACACTGCCTTTTGGCTGGGTAGGGGTGCAGCTTTTTTTTGTATTATCAGGATTTTTAATCACCCGCATTTTGCTAGAAACTAAGCAACAATTTGATTTAAAAAATTATTTACAGCATTTTTATGTAAAACGTTCGCTGAGAATTTTCCCGCTTTATTTTGGTTTCTTATTGATTATCAGTATATTATGGTTAAGTCAGTTTTTTATTGCCAATGCAACATGGCAACAATTAATTGCGACTGAATTGAGCGATTTTACTAACAATGGTTGGGCAATGTGGACTTATTGTTATAACTTCATGTTGCCACAATCAGGTTATTTTACGCATTTATGGTCATTAGCTGTAGAAGAACAATTTTATCTTGTTTTTCCATTTTTCATTTATTTTCTAACAAAATCACAGCTTAAATTCGGATTAATCACGATTTTAATTAGTGTGAGTCTATTACGCGCTATTGTCGTTCCGCTGTTGTTGCAAAATGGTTGGGAAACACAAGCCGTTGCAAGTATTTTATATCGTTATACTTTTTTCCAAATAGATGCTTTATGCTGGGGAAGTGTTTTAGCCGTTTGGAATTTTGATAGCGTTCGTCGCCCATTACTTAGTTTATTTACTATCGGCGTTATTACGATTGCTGTGGGACAATGGCATCAATCTGCATGGAGTTGGCGCACTTTAGGTTATGAATTTCCTGAGAATTATGTAGAATCTTACCGTTATTTATACAGTTACACACTGATTAATTTATGCGGTATGTTTTTCTTATTGTGCGCATTACGCGGGTATTTCCATCATTTTTTATGTCATCCAATGATGGATTATTTAGGAAAAATTTCTTACGGATTATATCTTTATCATGTTCCCATTGGTTTTGCATTGTTAAAAATGGTTCATCAGTTCATTGCACCAGCAGATATTGTAAAACAGCCCGTATTAGAGTTTATGGTATTTTGCGGTATTTTTATGATGATTGTTTTGATTGCACATTTTAGCTTTTATTACTACGAAAGTTATTTTTTAAAGCTGAAAAAACGCTGGTAGCTATAGCAAACGTACTACAAAATTGTCTGAACCCTAATTTACTTAATTAATTTAATTTTCTTAATTTTTTCATTAAGTTAATCAGGAAACACAATGAATTAAGGTTCAGATAATAGTGCGGTTGCTATCATTGTATAAAAAAGTCCTATTAGTTTTAAAATACAAAGACCTGCTAAGTTTTAAAAACCTAGCAGGTTTATAAATGATTGGAATTTTAAATTTTATTCAGCGGCTAAAGGAAGCGTAAAATAAAATAGACTTCCTGCACCTATTTCGCTTTCCACTCCAACTTGTCCCCCTAGACTATAAATGACGTGCTGCACAATGGCTAACCCTAAACCTTGTCCTGCCACATATACGCCATGGGTAGATTGACGGTCAAACTGACTAAATAAACGCTGCTGCATTTCACTTGATAAACCATTGCCATTATCTCGAATCCAAAAACGCACAGTATGCTTATCTTGCACCTCATAACCAATTTCAACCACGGGCGGATTACCGCCATATTGAATAGCATTGGACAAATAATTAAACCAAACTTCTTCTAACCATGGCGCATAACCTAAAATACGCGGAAATTGTTGTGCAATATGCAGATTGACATTATATTCAGACAGTTGTGCTTGCAAACGTTGAACTGCTTGTTGAATCACTAAATTCATATCAAGTGATTTTAGCGTAATTTTTTGTTTAGAAAATCCTACCAACAATAATAAAGTATCAATAATTTCTTCGGCACGTCGTCCTGCTCGCAAAATCTTACGCAAATAATTACTGGTGGGTTTTAACAACTCTTGTACATTTTGTGTATCTGCTTTGCGTAACAATTCTAAAGTAAAATCACTATAACCAATAATTGCTTTTAAGGGCTTTTTAAAATCCGTTGATAATGTATTAGTAAGAATTTGCAACTCATCGGTTCGTTGTTGCAATAAATTTTGTAATGTTTTTTGTGCATACTGTTGTTGCTTTAATTGCTCTATCATTTCATTCATCAGAAAATTGAGATGCTCTAATTCATGCGTATGTTTATTGAGTTTAGTTAAATTATGACTAAATAATTTATGTGTCGTATTAAACGGCTCTACAGGATTAACTGTCGGCTGAAAACTTTTAATATCCATGTGATAAATTTGAAATTGTTGCCGTAGTCGCATTAAAGGTTCAAAAATTTCAAATTGTAATAATAAGAAAATAATCCCTGTTAAAACAAAACTACTGATAATTGCTAAACTAAAAGATTCAAATACCATCTGCCAACGTATATCATTGATTTCTTGCACATCAACGCGCACGACTAACGTGTAATTTTTGCGCATACTCCAAGCAACATCTAGCCATTTTCCATCAGGACTACGCCAAGATTGACTTGCAATTAATTCTTGATAACTGACAGGTTTATCGCCAAACGCTCCAACTAAGGTAGCTTGCTTATCGTATAAAGCTCCGCCTTTAATGCGCGGAGAAAATTGTAAATTTTGCAAATGTGTTAATAATTCATCATGGGTGCTTACTTGTTCAGTTGCTTGATTAGCAACTGTCACAAAATTAGCAGCTAATTGTTTATACATCATGAGCTGTTGCTGCTCATAACGCAATATAAGCGGAATAAAAACAAGACTTTGTAAGCTGAATAAGCTAATTAATAACCACAGGACTAAACGTCGTCCCGCAGGGTCTTGAAACAACCAACCCCATTGGCTAACACTGATAAACCGAATAAAGGGCGATAAATAAGAGGTGTTCAGTAACATAATGTTTTTTAATGCGTAGGCTAATAAATTTTGCATTTATTTGAATAATTAGGCTATCGCAATATTTATGCCGCTCCTCTTAACTTGTACATTTCCTCCATTCAGTTATAAAACGTATGTCATGGCATTGAGGGATTTATGCTCAGTATTTTGTTATTTTGCATTTATGTATTAGGGATAGTTCATGCAATTCAAGCGTTAATGTCCATTCGTTCCGCAACAGGTGCGGTGGCTTGGATTATTGCTTTATTAACATTGCCTTATATCGCAATTCCATTATATTGGTTATTAGGACGCAATAAATTTCAAGGTTATGTTAAAGCACGCCGCACAGTCAATCAGCACAATGACGAATTAGTGCGTAATATTGATAATGCAATTGCGCAATATAGTGCACCCTTACCTGAAAATTTGCAGCCTTTACAAATACTCATTAATCGCATTGTTGATTTTCCTTATACAACAGGCAATCAAGTAAGCTTGTTGATTAATGGACAAATGGCATTTAAACAAATGTTAGAAGCCATTGCCCAAGCGCAACGTTATATTTTGATGCAATTTTATATTGTGAATGATGATCGTGTCGGGCGCGTGTTTCAACAAGCATTAATTGCTAAAGCGCAGCAAGGTTTACAGATTTATTTTATTTATGATGAAATTGGCTCACATTTATTACCTGCCAAATATGTGCGTGATTTAAAAAAAGCGGGCGTGCATATTGTTGAATTCGGTACAGCTAAAAATATTTTTAGTAGTCGCTTTCAAGTCAATTTCCGCAATCATCGAAAATTAGTCTTAGTTGATGGAGATGTTGCATTTGTAGGCGGCTTAAATTTAGGTGATGAATATATTGGGCGCAATCCTGAATTGGGAGCATGGCGTGATACAAATGTATGCTTGCGTGGCACGGCAGTTCAATGTTTACAAGTTGCTTTTTTAGAGGATTGGTACTGGGCAACCCGCTGGATGCCTGATGTCAGTTGGGAAATCAAGCAAACAGCAGAAATGACTGCTAATGTACTCATTTTTCCTACCAGCCCCGCTGATGATTTACCGCGTTGTACTTTATTATTTGTTAGTTTATTCGCGCTTGCTAAACAGCGATTGTGGATTGCAAGTCCTTATTTCGTACCAGACTCTATTCTTGTCAATGCTTTACAACAAGCAGCGTTGCGCGGGGTGGATGTGCGCATTCTTATTCCCTCACGTCCTGACCATTTATGGGTATATCTGGCGGGTTTTTCGTATTATCAAGAAATGCTACAAGCAGGAGTGAAGTTATACCGTTATCGAGACGGTTTTATGCACCAAAAGGTTTTATTGATCGACGATATGATTGCAGGCGTAGGAACGGTAAATTTAGATAATCGTTCTTTTAGATTGAATTTTGAATTAACGGCATTTATCGTAGAAAAAACATTTATTCAAGAAATAGAACAAATGTTATTAAAAGATTTTGAAGCCTCAGAATTAGTAGATGCGCAAAAATATGAACAAAGTTCTTTCTTTTATAAAATTACGGTTCAAACGGCGCGCTTGTTTGCCCCTATGTTATAAACAGTTAAACCTGATAAACTCAAAAAACAGACTGTAAAATACTTTGAGCTTTCAGGTTTAGTGTGCAGCACTTACTTTACTAATTTTAAGAAAGGTTTACCGCGTGGTTTGTCTGTCGTTGGTGGTGTTTGTGGTTCAGTCTCTATATTTTCTGTGCTGGCACTGGTTACATCATTTTCTATTTCTTGTTTATCAGTATCAGAAACAGCCGATAAAGAGGCTTTTGTCGGAGCGACATATTCTTCAGGGGGAAATAACATACAACGTTCAGCATTTTCTTTGGGATAAATGGCTAACACGGCATACATTGGCACAGAAACCGCGAAGGGGCGACCGCCAAAACGGGCAGTAAATTCAATCCAATCATTATTAATTTGCAAATTTTGCACAGCGATATACGACACGTTCAGCGTAATCCGTCCTTCGCGAACATATTCACGCGGAACAATAACTTGCTCAAGTTCCGCATCTACTAACATGTAAGGGGTCATGTTGTTATCAATAATCCATTCATGCATAGCGCGTAACAAGTAAGGGCGGGCGGGTGTCATTTTATTTCTTCCTATTGGGGTAAAAATACTTTCTTTATAATTATATGGGTTTTATATCCTAAAGGTGGATTTTTCACTATTAAATTAATAAAGAAAGCAACTTTAAGCATCCATTATTTTAAAACAGTATTTATTTTCTTTGCTAGAAGTATTTTAACTCTTTTTTAGGCAAAAAATAGTCCTATCCTTTAGCTTGTTTAACAAAATAAAAAACCCCAGAAGAAAGCTTCTGAGGTTTTTTATTGACAACACATTTTAAAAATTAGTGAACGTCTTTCCAATATTCGCGTTTTAACATGTACGCGATAATGAAGAATAACGCTAAGAACATAATCACTTTCCAACCTAAATCATAACGAGCAGTTAAACCAGGCTCGCCGACATAGTATAAGAAATTCACTAAGTCACGCACAGAACGTTGATATTCAGCTTCTTTTTTCTGTGCTTCTTCATTAGAAACACCGACTAATTTTAAGCTTTCAATCACTTGATGAGTTTCACCAGATTCTGTTTTTTCAGTTTTATAAACGGGTTCTTTAATGCCGCCTTCTAATTCCCATAAAACATGAGGCATCCCAACATCACGGAAAACTAAGTTATTCACGCCTGTTGGACGGCTTGGGTCTTTGTAGAATGTGGATAAATAAGTATATACCCAATCAGCACCCCGTGCGCGGGTAACTAAACTTAAATCTGGTGGACGAACCCCAAACCATTTAATCCCATCTTTAGGTTGCATTGCGATGCTTAAAGTGTCACCCACTTTTTTATCGCCAAACATCAAAGTCCCTTTTAATTGGTCTTCAGGAATTTGTAAGTCTTTTGATAAACGACCATAGCGAATGAATTCTAATGAATGGCAACCCATGCAGTAGTTGACATACAATTTTGCACCATTTTGCAAAGAAGAAGTATCATAAATATCCACACCTGCGGACATTAAAGGTACTCCACCCCCAGCAGCAAAGGTAATATTAGAAAAAATAACAAAAGATAAGGTAAGTAAGAGTTTTTTCATCATTACATTGTCACTCTTTCAGGTACAGGCTTAGTGGAATCAATAGAAGAATAGATAGGCATAAGCAAGAAGAATGCGAAGTAAATCACCGCACAAACTTGAGCTAACAAGGTACGTTCTTCGGTAGGAGGTAATACACCGAGAATGCCTAAAATAATAAAACTGATAACGAATAAAGCCAAAGCAATCTTGAATAAAGGCCCTTTGTAGCGAATGGATTTTACTGGGCTACGGTCTAACCAAGGCAATAAGAACAACATGGCAATTGCACCGCCCATGGCGATAACACCTAATAATTTATCAGGCACAGCGCGCAAAATAGAATAGAACGGTGTGAAATACCAAACAGGCGCAATATGAGGAGGTGTTTTTAAAGGGTCAGCAGGAATGAAGTTAGGAGCTTCTAAGAAGTAACCACCGCCTTCTGGAATGTAGAATAATACAAAGCTGAACACGATTAAGAAAATTAAAACGCCTGCAAAATCTTTAACGCTGTAGTAAGGGTGGAAACGGATACCATCCACAGGATGACCATCAGCTCCTTTTACTTTCTTAATTTCAACGCCATCAGGGTTGTTAGAACCTACATGGTGTAAAGCGATAATGTGAGCAACGACTAAACCTAATAAAATAATTGGAATTGCAATAACGTGTAAAGCAAAGAAACGGTTTAAAGTTGCGTCCGCAATAATGTAATCGCCCCGAATCCATAAAGATAAAGGTTCACCAATAACAGGAATCGCGCCGAATAGAGAAATAATCACTTGTGCGCCCCAATAAGACATTTGTCCCCATGGTAATAAATAACCCATGAAGGCTTCAGCCATTAAGCACAAATAAATCAACATCCCAATAATCCAAACTAATTCACGCGGATTGCGGTAAGAACCGTACATCAAACCACGGAACATGTGGATATAAACCACGATGAAGAAGAAAGATGCGCCAGTAGAGTGCATGTAACGAATTAACCAACCGAACTCTACATCACGCATGATGTATTCAACTGAAGCAAAAGCCGTTTTTGCATCAGGCTTGTAGTTCATGGTTAAGAAAATACCGCTTAGAATTTGAATTACTAAGACGACTAAAGAGAAAACCCCGAAATAATACCAAAAGTTAAAGTTTTTCGGTGCATAATATTCGCCCGCATGTTCATTGAACATTTGCGTCATTGGAAAGCGGGCATCAATCCAGTTTTGTAATGCTTTTATCATTCGCTTTTATCTCCTGCTTTAAGCTTTAGGGTCTTCACCCACTAAAATTACATTATCACGCACATAGTTATAAGGCGGAATCGTTAAATTAGTTGGCGCAGGAACATTTTGGAACACACGTCCGGCTAAATCAAAACGTGAACCGTGGCAAGGACAGAAGAATCCCCCTTTCCAATCACTCCCTAAAGCGTGTGCGTCGTCGGCTTTAACATATAAAGGTGAGCATCCTAAGTGTGTACAAATCCCTACTACCACTAAATATTCATCTTTAACTGCCCGCGTAGGATTTTTGGCATACGTTGGTTGAATGCTAATATCAGATGCTGGGTCGCGTAATTTATCATTTAAAGTTGGTAAATCTTTTAAATTTTGATCAGTACGGCGGACAATCCAAACTGGTTTGCCACGCCACTCAACTGTAATCCGTTGACCTGGCTCTACTTTACTAATATCCACTTCCACAGGCGCACCTGCCGCTTGGGCGCGGGCACTGGGTTGCCAGTAGCTTAAAAATGGAATTGCGGTAAAAACAACGCCGACTCCACCGACAACAGTTGTAGCTGCTGTGAGGAAACGTCGTCTATTCATGTTCACCCCATCATTACTCATGGTTGCTCATTACTCCCACTTTGTTTTAAAGTATTTACAAAAAATAGTTGCTAAATTTTGGTGCGTGTGCATTATAGCCCTTTTACTAGGTAAAAAACTAGCTATAGGTTAATTTGTCAAAGGGCTAACAAGTTCACAAAACATGTTAATTTAAGTCAAAAATACAGAAATAGCTATTATCCTCTTAAAAATTATTTGAATTACAATTTTCTGTGCCACTTGTTTAATTTTCTGCTTTTCCTCATCTATACTTGAAGTGTTTATCTTTCCCTCATCTTTCATTCTATTTTGCTTAGTGGAGCTATCTCAATGAAAAACATGCCAAAGACAACTTTAGCAATTGCTGCGGGTGCAGTGTTAAGTGTAAATTTAGCCAGTGTTAATGTGCAAGCCGCCGACAATCCTTTTTTCCAAAAAGTGTTAGATCATGGCTACATGGCATGTAGCAATAAAAATACAGATGCGAAAGGTGGCGAGTCTAAATGCGGTGGTGATAAAACTAAAGAAGGGAAATGTGGAAGTGAAGCAGGGTGCGGCGGACACAAACCTAAACCTGAAGGCGATAAAAAATAATTTTTAGCCCTCATTTGCTTAAATTGACTTTTTTAGTCTGTTATTCAAAAAACGCAATTAAATGACAATGCACGCCCCCGCGATTGGTTTAGGTTTTAGACGTGAGTTGCTCAATGAATTAGAGCAGAATGCACAGTCACTTGCGCCTATTCAGTTTTTTGAGTTTGCCCCTGAAAATTGGATAGGCATCGGCGGAAAATTGGCCAAGCGTTTGCAATTTTTCACTGAGCAATATCCTTTTATTGGACATGGTTTATCCTTAAATCTCGGGGGCTTTAAAGCTTTAGATATACAATTTTTAACGCAGCTTAAACAATTCATTAAGCAACATCACTTACATTTCTATAGTGAGCATTTAAGTTATAGTGCAGATGATGGGCATTTATATGACTTATTGCCTATTCCTTTTACACAAGAAGCGGTGTATTACGTTGCTCAACGTATTCGGCAAGTGCAGGATTTTTTAGAGCAACGCATCGCCATTGAAAATATTTCTTACTATGCTTTGCCCTGTCAAGATTTGACAGAAATCGCTTTTTTAAATGCAGTTTTAGCAGAAGCCGATTGTGATTTGTTATTAGATGTCAATAATGTTTATGTCAATGCGTTTAATCATGGCTATGATGCTATTGACTTTTTAAAGCAAATTCCTAAGCAACGTATTCGTTATTTACATATTGCTGGACATGAGCAAGTTGAGCAAGATTTAATTATTGATACCCATGGCACGGCAGTCATTCCTTCGGTCTGGCAACTGCTTGAATTTTGTTATCAACAGTTAGGCGTTTTTCCTACTTTGTTAGAACGCGACTTTAATTTGCCGCCATTAGTAGATTTATTAGAAGAATGTAAAAATATTGAGCAATTGCAAAAGCAATTTGAAAGAAAATGACTTTATGAAAAATAAAAAAGACCTGCTAGGTTTTGAAAACCTAGCAGGTCTTAATACTGTATAAATCAATATTTATCGCAAATTAGGCAATGGGTCGTTAATATTCGCGGGTAATAATGGTTGATGTCCGGGTAAGGTGGTCATAAACTCATTTAACGCAGGTAAAACAGGAACAAGGTTTTTATCTAATAAAGGAACACCTTGCTGCTGTTGTTCTAATTGTTTAGCTCGCATATAGTTATATTTTCCTTCACTAATATTTCGATTAGTTTCACCATCGCGCACAATAGAAGGATGTAAAAACACCATCAAATTACGTTTGGTTTTCTGCGAACTATCCGAACGAAATAAACGCCCGAGCAAAGGAATATCGCCCAATAACGGCACTTTTTGCGAGTTTTGCTTTAAATCTTCGTCAATCAAACCGCCTAAAACAATAGTATTACCATCTTCTACAATTACCGTCGTTTTAATTGTCCGTTTATTAATCACCACGTCGGCGGTAGCAATTGAGCTATACGTTAAACCAGAAACCTCTTGTTCAATTTCTAAACGAATGGCATTCCCTTCATTAATTTGCGGGGTAACTTTTAATTTTATCCCCACATCTTCCCGCTCAATGGTTTGGAATGGGGTTGCTGTGCCTGTGCTTGTACCCGTGCTGCTGTATTGCCCTGTAATAAATGGCACGTTTTGCCCGACTTTAATTTCTGCTTCTTGATTGTCTAAAGTTAGCAAGGAAGGCGTAGATAAAATATTTGCATTGGTATCTGAAGCTAAGGCGCGTAATAACATACCAAAATTAAAACCGCTATTGCTAAAACGTCCCAAACCTAGAAAAGAACCCGCACCAATTGACGGTAAATTGCTTAATGAGCCTGTTTGGTCAACCTGATACGCCGCTGTTGCTAAATTAATAATGCTTGTGCCTGCATTATTAAAATTAGATGCGCCCAGCGGCATCACGCTATTAGAAGAACCGCCTAGAATCCATTGCACGCCTAATTCTTGAGTCGTATCGGTAGAAATTTCAGCGATTACCGCCTCTACTAATACTTGTGCGCGCCGCACATCTAATTGACGAATCACCCCTTCAATGGCTTGCATATTTTCAGGTTCAGCCGTGATAATTAAACTATTGGTGGTTTCATCGGCTTGAATATAAGCTTTAAACAGATTACTTTCCCCGCCATTGCTTCCACTATTGTTACTCATACGCGGCGTTTGTACGGTATTTTGATTGCCATTTGTACCATTACTGGGCGTTGTTGGCACTAAAGCGGTTGTATTGGCACTTGCTGAGCTTGTATTTTTCTGTAACGCACTTGACGATTCCCCCACCCCACGCAAAATTTCAGCTAATTTAACCGCCTCGGCATAACGCAAATAAATCACTTTTGTATTGCCTGTATTACTTTTAATCGGCGTATCTAAATGGGAAATCAGGGCGCGCAACCGCAAGCGGGCGGTTTTGTCGCCACTAATCAATAAACTGTTTGTGCGGTCATCTGCCACAATAGAGGTTTGTATACCGCCCCCCGCCGCCGCGACCGCCGCATTATTTTGTTGCTCTAAAGTAGAAATAATCCGCATTACTTCGCTGGCATTCGCATATTGCAATATCATTACTTCTATTTCTTTATCATCAGCTAAATCCATTCTCTCAATAATTTTAAGCAAACGATTGACATTATCAGCCGTGTCCGAAATCACTAAAGTATTATTATTGGGATATGCGACTAAATGCCCTTGTTGGGGAATCAAAGGACGTAATAAAGGGACTAATTGCGCAGCAGAAACATTTTTAACTTTAACCACTTGAGTGATAATTTGTGAGCCTGTAAGTTGATTATTGTTATTTAACACAGGGGTATTATCTGATTTGGCAAAAGTATCGGGCACAATTTTAACCGTTTTACCCGTTTCTATTGCAGTAAAACCATAAGTGCTTAAGATAGAAAGAAAAACTTGATACACTTCTTCGCCATTCATAGGGACAGGCGAAACAACTGTTACATTGGCTTTAACGCGTGGGTCAACGATAAAAGTGCGTTTTGTCACTTCAGAAATGGTTTCAATTAACAAGTTAATATCCATTTCTTTGAAATTCAATGTGACTTTAGGCGAAACATCTACAGTCGTAACTGACGAATTTCTAATGGTAGAAGTTTTGGGAGGATTTTGGTTTTTACTAGAAGAGGAAAAACTAGAAGCGTCTGTTTGTGCGTTTGCAAACATTGTGCTTGTTATCAACAAAAGCACGCAAAAAAATTGAGTAAACAGCATCATAAAGTTAACACTAAGGTAATCAGAAATGCTGTAAGTGTATTACTTTATGCAGAAAATGAGTAGTGAAAAATAGAGACAAACGGATAAGTGTGTATTTATCTTTGCAAGAAAAGAATAAGAGCACATCTGACGATGTGCTCTTAGACACCTAATTGTTAACCTTTATAGAAGAAAATTTGGGTTGTGCCATTAGGATAAGTAATTAAGAAATCATTGAGACCGTTGCCATCAATGTCGCCCAACATTTGGATTGCGCCATCGGCTGAAGCAGGTGCAGCATTTTTGTGAACAACATAATCTAATACGCCTTTCACATGTTGACCAGCAACCGTAATGGTAACTTCACCTGTTTGAGCAACTTCTACTTTGCTGACGTTAGGGACTAATTTTGCTAACAAAGTCTTGAATACTTCAACATCCAACGGTGCTGGATATAAAGCTTGCTTGCGCAATTCTTCGTCATCGTTATAGTAGCCTAAAATCATAGAGCTAATTACAGCGTCGCCAGCTTCTGTAGTGATATTAAAGCCTTCGCCGAGTGTTTCGCCTTCTTCCACTAACTCAGATTGGAAGCTTGGACGAATCAAGAAAGTAATATCGCCAGAAGTTACACTGATAGTGCCGTTAGCATTCGTTGTGATGACATTCAAGCCAACACTTTGTAAGTACTTAGCAAAAGTAACCATGCTTTGTACTTCAGCAACTTCGTTAGGAATACCTT
>CAZKST010000002.1:36112-46234 GCA_964555395.1 uncultured Thiotrichaceae bacterium
AAGTTAGAAACTAAAGTCACTAACCCCGTATTTTTGTCAACTGTGTATAGATAACCTTTGGTTGCATCATTTTTGTAACCAGTAGAACCGTATAAGTTACCTTGTGAATCAAAGCCTAAACCTTCGATGTCATCTACAGGTTGACCTGTGCCAGAATCTAAAATTTGACCTTTGATAGTCACATTACCACTAGGAATATCAATAGAAACTAGGTAGCTGTATTTACCACTAGCATTCACTGTGGCATACATCACTTCATTAGAAGGGTCAATAGCGATATCGTCCACGTTGTGAGAGCGATCTAACAAGGCATTGCCTTGAACCACAACATAATCAACCCCCGCATCAAAAGCGTTAGGAATCGCTTCACCACTGACAGGATTAACTTTGAACAATAAGTCTTTTTGACCTTCAATTAAACGTTGCGTACCATACATTTCTGCGGTGCGGGGATTAAAGGTTAATCCGTCCACATCCTTAAACTCAACTATACCGATTGCACCATTGCCAGAACCAAAAGGTTTTGTTAAAGGTAAGAAAATACCTGTTACTAAATCTAATGTTCCTAAACGATCAGCATTGGCTGCATACAATTGACGTGAAGTAGGATGAAATACTAATGCTTCAATGTGGGCTGTAGAAGTAAAACCAACAACATGAGAAACAGCAGTTGTTTTATCAAACTCAATTAAAACATCAGCAGAACCCGCGATAGGGTCATTATCTGCAACGGTGTAGCACACGTCTTTTGCATGTGCAGTTAAGCTGGTGCTTAATAAAGCAGCACTTAACAAAACATAAAGCGGTTTACGGGTAAACATAAAAAACTCCTTATAAAAACTTGGGTGCTTTGACACCCAATCCTACCCCAAGAAAATGTGCTGTCTTGAGCGATAGGAGTGAAAGTGCTAAACGACATCTAAATTAAAACATTACGAATAACCTAATTTTTATTGCAACATTAAATTTCATGTATTTAGAAGTAAACATTCTATGTGAAAAACCTTAGTTTTTGTATTACAGTTTTTCTTAATTCAGAACACATGCAAATTTAAGTTAAAATTTAATTGCTGTTTAAAAAATAGGTTTTTAAATTCTTTTGCTTATAGAGAATAGGGCATTAATAATATAATAACAGCTATTCTCCTTTTAGGACGACCATTTATCTTTTGAATAATACCAAATACTGAACTGCAATCTTTTTACTTAAAATAAAAAAACAATCTTTTATTATTTTATCTATTTTTATGCACAATCGTTTTGTTTGCCTGTAATTCATGCAAAAAATGTCGCACAAAGGGTAAAGTTAATTTACGATGACAAGCCAAAGTGACATAATCTAATTTTTGTAACCAACTTAATAATGTTTCTAAATCATGTGGGCATTGATTTACTAAATAACGCGCAATTGTACCTGATAATTCCATTCCATATTCTTTAGCGCGTTCTTGCAAAACTTGAACTTTACCATCATCATCTAAAGCGGAGAGAGGAAAAACCCCTCCCCACATCAATCTTGAAGTTAAATCAGGTAATTGCAATGCCAAACGGTTCGGTAAGTCTCGCCCTGTGTATAATTGCGGAATATTGGCTTCTCGCAGACGGTTAAACAGGTGAAACAACGACGTTTCCCACATTTTATCCCCTGCAATAACACCTACATCATCCACGCAAATTAAGTCCAAATACTCTAGCCCTTCTAAAATGTCTGTTCCTAAAGGACGACACATTACCAGCGGTAGATATAATGGATTTCCTCCATTTTGAAACACTTGCTGACATGCAGCATGTAGCAAATGCGTTTTACCTGTTCCAGCACCACCATATAAAAATAAGGAAGTTACACCTTCACGGTTCAGAATTTGTTGCACCACCAAAGGCACAATCACATCCGAAGGAGCAGGCACATAATTGTTAAAAGACGCAAGTTGAGTAGAATTGAATCGCAGAGGCAGTTGCATAAGCTTTAATCATCCCATCAGTTTGACGGATGCTTGCGCATTTTATCAATGCTAAAATGCGTTAAGCCGTTATATACAAAATATTTTTTTGATTATATAGCGCATAAGGCTATTTTTCCAAAATTTTTGTAATGCAACTTACGTTCTAAGACCATTTTTTAAATCGCTAGAGTGTTAAATTTACATTTAGTTAACTTAATCACTTTAAGATTCATCAACTTAGTCTGAAAACGTAATGCTATCCGCATATAGGTTTATCAAGGGGAGAAAAATTCAAACAAAAATTAAATAGATAACGCAATTTATCTAACTGTTTGTATTTAAAATAAAATAATAAAATTATTTCAATATTAAATTTAAATGAAATAATCTTCATTAAACAATAAGTTACGTTAACTTAAATTAATTAACTTAAAAATCAAAAATTTACTCACCAACCAACCATTCTACTTTACAATGGCGTTGTGGGTGTTCAGACAGTAACGGCAGCAAACACTCCAAAGTTTCTTTTGCTTGACTATCAAACTGCCAAGGCGGGTTAATGACAATTAAACCAGAGCCATTTAAACCTAACTGATTATCATCAGGTAAAACGCAAAATTCAGTTACCAAGATTTTTTTAATCCCTGTTTTTTGCAAACTTTGATGAAATTGTTGAATAACTTGACGTTGTTTAATGGGATACCAAATGGCGACAATCCCATGTGCCCAGCGTTGATGAATAATTTCAACACTTTTTAAAAGTTGATTGAATTCTTTAGGCGATTCAAATGGCGGGTCAATTAACACCAAACCCCGCTTTTGTTGCGGCGGCAAATGGGCTTTTAACGCATGATAACCATCCATTAAATGGATTTCTGTCCGTCTATCTTTAGCAAAGTGATAACGTAATTCATCACAATCTTCAGGATGTAATTCGGTTAAAATAGCGTGGTCTTGAGGGCGCAGTAAAGTGCGTGCAATGCACGGAGAACCTAAGTAAGAAATTAATTTATTTTTTGGATTAAATTGCTTTATCAATGATAAATAATTTTTTAAAGGTTCAGGCGGTGTCGGTAAACTTAACAATTTACCAATACCCTCTTGATATTCTAAAGTTTTTTGTGTTTCTGGAGCATCCAGTCGATACATGCCACAACCCGCATGAGTATCTAAGTAACAAAAACCTGTTTCTTTCTTTTTTAAAGCCTCAAGCAATAAAATCAGTAAACAATGTTTGCTTACATCTGCAAAATTGCCAACATGGTAACTATGACGATAATTCATTAATACATTCCTTAAGCATTTGCCAATTATGGTTTTAAAAGTTTCGCAAATGCAGGGGTTACTTTTTCTTCAAATCCATTAGGCGTTTTTACAATGAAAAAAACCGCCCAGCCTTCTTTAACTGCTAAGTCATACCCTGCTTTTTCACCCAAAACCATCAACATGGTATCTAAACCATCGGCAACGGTCGCATTTTCATGAATTACCGTTACTGATGCTAAAGCATGGGTAATCGGTTTGCCTGTGCTGGGGTCTAAAATGTGCGAGTAACGTTTACCCTCTTTTTCAAAATAATTGCGATAATCGCCCGCCGTTGTAACTGCATGATTAGTCAGTGTAACAATTCGTTCAGGCTCGCGTTTATCCGTAATTGGCTTTTCAATTGCCACATGCCAAATTTCACCTTTAGCATTACGACCTTTTAAACGCAATTCACCGCCCATATCCACCAAATAATCTTTAATTCCTTTAGATTCCAACATTTCCGCGACTTTATCAGCAGCAAAACCAACCGCAATCCCTGATAAATCAATTTTTAAACGACCATCCGTTTTACGAATAGCGGGCGGATTCAAACGCAATTCTATTTTTTGATAACCTGTTTTATCTAAAGCAGCACTGATTTCTTCATCACTAGGAATGCGGTCATCCATCACTGAATGCGCACCAAATCCCCATAAAGTAAATAAAGGTTCTAAAGTCACATCAAATGCGCCGTTACTTATCATACTGATTTTTAAAGACTCATTTAACATATACACAAATTCAGGTGAAACGTTAAACCAATCTGTACTATTTGTTTGATTAAACTTAGTAATTTCAGAGTTCGCATGATATGTTGAAACGGTTTCATTCATTCGGTCTAAAATCTTTGACACTTCCATTTTAATCTGCTCAGCCGTCAAATATTCAGGCAGATGCGGAATTGTAATGTGATAGACAGAACCCATTGAATCCCCTGTCAATTGAGCAGAAGGCGCAGAGGGTGTACAACTGAGCAAATTAAAAAGCCCAAAGAAAAACACACAAATTAATGTTATCCGTTTCAGCATGGTTGTTTCTCAAAAATTAATAAATGTCGCTCGGCATCTAAAAAAGGCACGGTTAATGGCACAGTGCGCGCTAACTGAAGCGTTGGCATAGTAAGGGCGGCTAATTCTTGCGTGGGTACTTGCCCTTTCATGGCGTATAACTGCCCTGACGGTTGTAAAAGTGGCAAAGTTTGCTGACAAAATAATTGTAAATCACTATAAGCGCGTGAAATAATTCCATCAAATAATACAGAAGACTGCAAATGCTCAACGCGGGAACACACAGCGGTTACATTGGGCAATGCTAATTCTAGCAAGGCTTGTTGAATAAAGCGGATTTTTTTTGCATTACTGTCTAACACTGTCCACTGTTGCTGTGGATTCGCGATGGCTAAAATAACACCCGGAATTCCCGCCCCTGTGCCTACATCCAGCAAACGCTCCCCTTGCAAATAGGGTAAAACGGCTAAACTATCAAAAACATGTTTAACCCACATTTCATCTAATTGCCGAATAGCGGTTAAATTATAAGCACTATTCCATTTGACTAATAACTGCAAATAACGCTCTAATTGTTCACACGCGGTGGGTGAAAGCGACAAATTTAATTGCTGTAAAGCATTGTTTAATTGAGAAATAGAATGACTCATGACTTGTAAACATTAAATAGAGATAAGCAAAAATTACCTTCATAATTACATAACCTTCTTTTTTTTGCATCAAAATCCTATAGAAAAATGGCAACTGCATTGCAACATTACGCACTGATTTTAACGGGACACATTCAAGGCGTAGGCTTTAGACCTTTTGTCTATCAACTCGCGCACCGCTACCAATTAGTAGGTTGGATTAAAAATGCAGACGGCACAGTCCATATTCACATTCAAGGCGAAGAAGAAGCCATTCATAGCTTTATCATTGATTTACTTGAGCATCCGCCGCCACTGGCTAAGCCGCGTTTATTCAGTAAACATCAATGTGAATTGAGCCATTTTAGCCAATTTGAGATTTTACCCAGCAGCACAACGGCGCAAAAATATCAATTATATCATGCTATTCCGCCAGACTATTCAACTTGTGGCGAATGTTTGCAAGAGTTGCGCACAGTCACCGACCGCCGCTATCGTTATCCGTTTATCAATTGCACCAATTGCGGCCCCCGTTATACCCTCATTCGTCGCTTGCCTTATGACCGTGTCAATACGAGCATGGCAGATTTTCCTTTATGTGACAACTGTTTACAGCAATATCAAAACCCAAATGACCGCCGCTTTCATGCGCAACCGCTAGCATGTCCGCAATGTGGTCCACAACTCAGTTTTAACAGCGCGACGCAAAACAATTTACAAGGTGAAGCCGCTTTGCAAGCCGCGATTCACGCACTGCAACAAGGCAAAAGTATTGCAGTTAAAGGGATTGGTGGCTATCACTTAATGTGCGATGCAACCCAAGCCAGTGCAGTGCAACATTTACGCGACCGCAAACACCGTCCCGCCAAACCACTCGCGATTTTATTGCCTGATGATGAAAGTTTTTTTGCGCGTTATCTGCACGCCAGCACGTTAGAAATTGAAACTTTACGCTCAAATCAACGCCCCATTGTACTGATTCGCGCCCGCGTCGATAGTGATTTAGCCCCACAAATCGCACCTGATTTAAATGAAATCGGTGTAATGCTCGCTTACAGTCCCTTGCACTATTTATTATTGGATGCTTTGCAACGCCCTCTCGTGGCGACTTCTGCTAATTTAAGCGGTGAACCTGTTTTGATTGAAAATCAGGAGGTTGAAAAGAATTTAGCCGAGTGCGTAACAGGCTTTTTACATCACAACCGCCCCATTATTCGCCCTGCTGATGACAGTGTGTTGCGCATCATCGCAGATAAAGCCCGCCCTGTGCGTTTAGGACGCGGCATTGCGCCTGTAGAATTAAAACTGCCTTTTTCTCTAGAAAAACCAACGCTTGCCGTCGGTGCACATCTTAAAAATACAATTGCTTTAGCCTTTGAACAACGGCTGATTATTTCGCCACATATTGGCGATTTAGGGTCAGCGCGAAGTTTAGACGTTTTTCAACAAGTGATTGAAGATTTTCAAGAATTATATGGTGTGCAAGCCGAAAGAATTTTGCACGATGCCCACCCCAATTATGCAAGCAGTCGCTGGGCAAAAAATAGCGGTTTAGCCTGTACTGCCATTTTTCATCATCATGCCCATGCGTCGGCGGTGGTTGGAGAATATGCAATTCAAGCAGATAATTATGAAGAAAAACCATGGCTTATTTTCACTTTTGACGGTGTAGGCTATGGCGAAGACGGCAATGCGTGGGGCGGTGAAGTGTTTTATGGCACGCCTGCCCATTGGCAGCGCGTCGCCCATTTACGCCCGCTGCAACTCATCGGCGGCGACCGTGTCGGGCGTGAACCTTATCGCAGTGCAGCAGCGGCTTTATGGGAATTAGGTCAAACAGTTGATTTTAAAAAAATATTTAACCTTGATGAACCTGCAAACTTATTACAGCAAGCGTGGGAAAAACGGATTAACTGCGTTACCAGCACCGCCGCAGGACGATTATTTGATGCAGTGGCAGCTTTATTAGGCTTAGCCAGCAAAGTTTCTTTTGAAGGACAAGCTCCGATGCAATTAGAAGCATTAGCCAGCCGCGCAAACAATGCAGAAATACAACTTGCACAACAACACATTAAAAATCTTTCTTCAACTTTAATTCGTCAATCTCTTCATTCTACCCATTTAGAAATAGATTGGGCTGCTTTAATACATTTTGTACTGGATACTCAATTGACAGCAGCTTGTCGTGCTTATGGTTTTCATTATGGATTAGTATTAGCTATGCTAATTTTATTTAAGCAACTTTCTTTACCCATTTTTAAAGTAGGTGTGAGTGGTGGGGTATTTCAAAACCGTTTACTCACCGAATTATTGCTTAAAGAATTTGCAGAAATGGGCATTGAAATTTTTATCCCTGCTTTATTGCCGTGTAATGATGCAGGCATTAGTGCAGGACAAATCTTTAGCTTAATGAAAACTTAAACAAATCAAAATCCATTTTCGCGCAAAATCCGCAACCGCTCCCGCCGCACCGCTTCACCAATTGCCGCACCTTGTATTCCTTGTTGCACAAAAGTTTGCACAGTCACGGCTTGAGTCAAACTAAAAGCTTGTTTAAATTGCGCTATTGAAGGATAGGACACATTTTCATACCCTAAACGCCCTTGCGCATCTGCTTGACATGCAGTTAAAAATTGCTCAATTCGTTGCGGGCGACGAAAAGCATCAAGCTTTTGAAATAACTCTAATTTTGTTTTATAGTTCAATTCAGCAAAACGATGACAATGCAAATGATAGCGCGTCACTAAAACCGCTAACTCTTTCCACTGCGTTGGCACTTTTAAGCGTTGACAAAATCGCTCAACTAACGGCACGCCACTTTCTTCATGTCCATAATGATGCGGAAGAATCTCTTTTGAGGTCAAAGCTTTGCCTAAATCGTGCATTAAAACAGCAAAAATGATTTGTGGGTCAACTGTCAACCGCCGCGCTTGTTGTAAGGCAAGCAACAAATGAATACCTGTATCAACTTCAGGATGATAACTCGCCGTTTGCGGCACGCCAAACAAGGCATCAAGTTCTGGAAAAATCCGCGCTAATGCGCCACATTGCCGTAAAACTTTAATAAAAACTTCAGGATAAGGCTCAGTTAAAGCTTTAGCCGTTTCTGCCCATACCCGCTCCGCGACAAGGTTATCAACTTCGCCATTTGTCACCATTGTTTGCATTAACTGCTGTGTTTCTTCAGCAATTTCAAAATTATAGCGCGCAGCAAAGCGGGCAATCCGCAATAAGCGCACGGGGTCTTCAATAAATGCGGGTGAAACATGGCGTAAAATTTTGGCTTGTAAATCTGCTTGTCCGCCAAAAGGGTCAATAATTTCACCCGTTTCAGCCACTTGTGCCATTGCATTGATGGTCAAATCACGCCGTTGCAAATCTTGTTCAAGCGTCACATCGGGCGCGGCGTGCACGGTAAAGCCCGTATAACCCGTGCCTGTTTTGCGCTCAGTGCGCGCAAGTGCATATTCTTCTTGCGTTTCAGGATGCAAAAATACGGGAAAATCTTTGCCCACAGGACGAAACCCACGTTGCAACATGTCATCCACTGTCGCACCGACCACGACCCAATCAGTATCTTTAACAGGATGATTTAATAATTTATCGCGGATAGCTCCACCGACTTTGTAATATTTTATCATTGGTGTTTTTAAAGCGTTAATTAAAGCAATCAAATAGCCATTGTTTAAAATTTTGGATATTTGTAGAATTTATTTCTAATAATTCTGCATCAATAGCATTATGTAAAAATTGTGTAGGATTTTTTTGCCATGCAAGCCATGTATAAAGATTAGCTTTATCTTGATGATGTGTTTTAAATAATTGCATTTCTTCTGCTTTTAATTGGGTTAAACAATCAGTTGCATAATTTTTTAAATCGGATTGCATAAAGCTATTATTTAAATTTTGATTAAGATTGATATTATTTAAAATAAAAGTTTCTAAATAACCATCATTTTGATGATTGGGCATTATCCATAAACCGACGCTGATTTCTTGATTTTTAACAATTTCACCTTTACCAAGATTTTCGGGATTTATAGTCAATGGAAATTCTGCAATGCCTAATTCTTGTAAAATGGGATTTAAATAACTAATTAAAATTTGACGACTATCATTAAAACCCGCATTTTGTTCAAATGAATCAGCATCGGCAATAATGGCGAGTTGTTGAATATTTCCATCATTGAGTTCTTTTATAATCTCTATACTTTTTAATGCTTGATGATTTTTTTCTGTATTTATTTTAGGTTCAACTTTAATATTTGCTTTTAAATTGAGCAACTTTAATAATGATTGAATAAAATGGGCATTGACTCCGCTTTCTATCCATAAAACTTTTTGCATTATCTAACCTCAAATTCTGCTTGGGTTATTTTAGTCAACGCTTGGCGGTCATATTCTATAACAATAATTTCACCTTTATCACGAATTCGCATACTTTTGCCTAAACGGAATAAAAATATTTCTATTTCTGCGGGTAATTCTTCTGTGCATTGTTGTAATGCTTTTACACAATCCCAGCTATGGGTTGTTGCAAAAATTTGTACATTTAATTTAATCGCCAGTTCTATAATAATTTTCCAAATTTTAGTTTGTACAGAATAGTGCAAGCTATTTTCAAATTCATCTAATAAAAATAAACCATTTTTTGCATTAATCACACCTAACGCTAATTGTAAAACCCGCAATAATCCTTCCCCCGCACTTTTTAAAGGAATTAAAGTATCCTCTCCAATATTTACAAAAGGAATTTCTTTATCTTGAATTTTTCTAAAAGCCAGTGCTTCTATTTCTGGAGAAACTGCTTGTAAGATTTCAATCACTTTTTTGCTATAAGAAGTTGCAGAAATATTATCCCATAAATCTCTTAAAGTATTGGAAACAATTGTATTACTCGGAATATAATAATAGGGAATTTTTTCAACATATCTGTTCCCAATATCACTGCCAATAATTAAACTTGTATGTTGATTACCTATTTTAATAAATTTTGCAAAATGATTGCGCGTATATAAAAGGGGAAGATTTGTATATTTTGTTTTATCTAAAAGCTCATCTTTTTCATTTAAAATAGTTTCTATAATATGAATATTTCCAACTTCTGCATAAATGCGTAAAGCATCTAATACTGTACTTTTACCTGAATTATTTTTACCGACAATTAAATTTATTCTTCCTACATGTGGAAATTCCACATTTTTAAGGATTTTAAAATTTTCAATGATTAAATTG
>CAZKST010000002.1:46334-50484 GCA_964555395.1 uncultured Thiotrichaceae bacterium
AAAGAAACTTTTAAATAAACTCAGAGTATAAATTCAACAATTTTGAAAAGCAACGCCATCACTAACGGCTTTTTTCGTTACCGTTTCCTCCTAGATTTCTGAAAAATACCCGCATTTGACATATAATAAGCCCGTTCGTAGAGCGGTCTGCGTTCTACATTCTCTCAATAACAACGATGTTCATTATACGGGGATGCACAACATGCAGGATTATGTCATTGGATTTGCCCAATTACGCATGGAAGACGTTGGTCAGGTCGGCGGAAAAAATGCTTCACTGGGTGAAATGGTTAGCCAATTAGCCAACTTAGGCGTAAGTGTGCCTAATGGCTTTGCTACCACTGCCAAAGCATTTACTGACTTTTTGGAAATCAGCGGCTTAAAACAAAAAATTAGTGACCGCTTAGTCGGTCTCAACGTCGATGACGTAGATACTTTGGTAAAAGTCGGTGCTGAAATTCGTCAAATGATGATTGATACACCGTTACAAGCTGATTTAGAACAAGCCATTACTACTGCTTATCAAGCGATGGCGGCAGAAAGTGGCGGGGAAATTTCTGTTGCAGTGCGTTCTTCTGCAACTGCTGAAGATTTGCCTGATGCCTCTTTTGCAGGGCAACAAGAAACATTTTTAAACGTGCGTGGTTTAGATAACGTGTTATTAGCCGTTAAACACGTTTTTGCGTCTTTGTACAACGACCGCGCTATCGCTTACCGCGTGCATAAAGGCTTTACCCACAGCGAAGTTGCGTTATCCGCAGGGATTCAACGCATGGTGCGCAGCGACGTGGGCGCGAGCGGGGTGATGTTCACATTAGACACCGAATCAGGCTTTAGAGATGTGGTTTTCATCACTTCTTCCTATGGCTTAGGTGAAATGGTGGTACAAGGGGCGGTTAACCCTGATGAATTCTATGTACACAAAGCAACATTAGAAGCCAAACGCCCCGCCATTTTGCGCCGCAACCGTGGCAGCAAAATGTTGAAAATGATTTACAACGACAGCAGCAGCTATAGCAAAGCCACAAAAACCGTTGACGTAGCAGAAGCTGAACGTTGCACATTCTCCATTAGTGATGCGGATGTGGAAGAATTAGCGCGGCAAGCGTTAATTATTGAAAAACACTACGGTCGTCCGATGGATATTGAATGGGGCAAAGACGGGAACGACGGTAAAATTTACATTTTACAAGCCCGTCCTGAAACCGTGAAAAGCCGTCAAGCGCAAACGAATATCCTTGAACGTTTCCAATTGAAACAAAAAAGTGAAGTCATTTGCTCTGGTCGCAGTATTGGACAAAAAATCGGTGCGGGTAAAGCACGGATTATTAAAGATTTAAAACAAATGTCACAAGTACAAGTTGGTGATGTATTAGTGACTGATATGACTGACCCAGACTGGGAACCCGTGATGAAACGTGCTTCTGCGATTGTCACTAATCGCGGCGGTCGTACTTGCCACGCGGCGATTATTGCGCGTGAATTGGGTATTCCTGCGGTGGTTGGCTGCGGCGACGCAACAAAAACCATTCAAGACGGCACACCCGTAACGGTTTCTTGTGCAGAAGGCGATACAGGTTTTATTTACGACGGCATTTTAGAATATGAAGTAACACAATCTAATGCTGCCGAAATGCCAAAATTACCGTTCAAGATTATGATGAACGTCGGTAACCCCGACCAAGCCTTTAATTTTGCAGGGATTCCTAATGCGGGCGTTGGGTTAGCCCGTTTAGAATTCATCATTAATCGCATGATTGGCATTCACCCCAAAGCATTATTGAACTTTGATAAACAAACGCCTGAATTGCAAGCACAAATCAAAGAAATGATTGGCGGTTATGAAAGTCCCGTGCGTTACTACATTGACCGTTTAGCGGAAGGTGTGGCGACGATTGCGGCGGCATTTGCGGATAAACCTGTGATTGTGCGTTTATCTGACTTTAAATCCAATGAATACGCGAACTTAATCGGCGGTGCTCAATACGAACCTCATGAAGAAAATCCGATGATTGGCTTCCGTGGTGCATCGCGTTACATTTCTGCTTCTTTCCGTGATTGTTTTGAATTGGAATGTCAAGCAATGCGTAAAGTTCGCAATGAAATGGGCTTAAAGAATGTTCAATTAATGATTCCTTTCGTACGCACTGTTTCTGGCGCGCAAAAAGTTATTGAAATTTTAGCGCAAAATGGATTAGAACGCGGCAAGGATGATTTAAAAGTCATTATGATGTGTGAATTGCCTTCTAATGCGGTTTTAGCGGATGAGTTCTTAGAATACTTTGATGGTTTCTCAATTGGTTCTAATGACATGACGCAATTAACTTTAGGTCTTGACCGTGATTCTGGTTTAATTGCGCATTTATTTGATGAGCGTGATGCAGCCGTTAAGAAAATGTTGCATTTAGCAATTCAAGCTTGTCGTAAAGCTAATAAATACATTGGTATTTGTGGACAGGGTCCTTCAGACCATCCTGATTTAGCCCGTTGGTTGATGGATGAAGGCATTGAGAGTGTTTCTTTAAATCCTGATACGGTGATTTCTACTTGGTTGTATTTAGCTGACCAGAAGTAGGGGTTAGTTTTTTAATAAACCTTTATAGCATAGCGATATGTTATAAAGGTTTTTTTATAATGAAATATATTAAAATAAATGAAAAAGTAAATTTTTAAAAATCCTAAAGAATAATATTTGTTATAGGTTTATAAAACTGCTTGAATTCTTTTTATTTATTAGTTATTATCGCATTTTTTAAATTTAGCAGTTTTACACTTACTTTGGAAATTTATTGTGAAACTTATTGGCGATATTCTATATTTCTTTTTTAGTAAAATACTATCGTTTATTATCTTTTCTATTATTTTTATTCTTTTAATCATAGCTTATCATTTTGCAATTTTCTATACAGAAAAACCTATCACACTGGAAACACAAGCTACGAATATTCTTAGCAATCTATCTACAGAAACTTTAAATAATTCATATATAAAAAGCAAAGGCGAATCTTGTCAGAAAGCTTCTGAGATAGGACAAGAAATAGATAAACAAATGCAAGAGTTAATCAAGCAGACAAATGCAGGTTTTTATAATCTTGTTTTATATTTTTCTTGGAACTCTCCTGTTGAGCAATTGCAAAACTCAATTACACAATTTAATGAGGCTGCTTTGAGCTGTAATACATTATTAACAGAGAATTCAACTAAGTTACGTCCCACTTTAATTGCAGATATAGAAAAACTTAAGGAAGAAAGTAAAAAAGCTAATGAATCAATAAAAACATATACTCTTGAGTCTAAAAACTTAAACGAAGAATTAGAAAAACATCTAAAAGCAGAACCATCTTTTTATAGTGTTTATGCAGGGTATGAATGGAAAAATCAAAGAAATCAATTACAGGAAAAAATAGAGGAAAAAAAAGCTGTTCTTACAGCTTTAAGAGTTAATGAAAACTCTCGTCAGCAACAAATAAAAAATATTGATGAATCTTTAAAAAAGATGCACTTTCAACTTCCTACAGTGACAAATCTAACTCCACCCATCCCTACTTTTAATACTATTTGGCAAATTTATTTAAGCAATCTTTATTGGCTTATTTTGTTAGTGCTTTTAGGAAATAGTGTTAATAAATTATTTTGGTATTACATTATTGCTAAAATAGCAACAAAGAATACAAACCCTATTAAAGTTTTGCGGGAAGATGAAAGATTATGAGCAGCTCAAGTGGAAAAATAGAGATTTCATTATCTGCAAATGAAGAATTAATTACGCATTCTGATTGGATACAAACAGAATCTGAACATCTTTTAAAAAAGGATAAACTCTTTTTCTCTTGGCGTTATCCATTCTTAAGTTATGCTACAGGCTTAGCGTGGATGATTAGCTTAAAGCTAAAAGATTCTTCTATAACAGAAACAATTACACTAGCGCATAAAAAAGAACATAACTTACAAATTATTCCTGTAGATTTAAATAGGTATCAAGCCGTTGTAGTGCATCCTAAATATGTTGTTGCAACTAGAGGAAACATAAAAATAACAAGTCGATGGATATTAAGTAATTTGCACGGTTGGATAACGGGACGTTTACGCTATATTATTTTTTATGGAGAAGGCACACTTTATTTGTATGGTAAAGGTGTTGTTTCTTTAA
>CAZKST010000003.1:0-5964 GCA_964555395.1 uncultured Thiotrichaceae bacterium
TTAATAAATACCCGTTTTTGCCATTGAGTATATTTATGATTCGCCTCGCAACTCGCAAAGATATTCCGCGTTTAGTGGATATTGAAAATGCTTGTTTTCAAACTGACCAACTTTCTAAACGTAACTTTCTCTATTTACTCAATAAAGCTCATGCTGATACCTTTGTATATGAACACGAAGGCATGATTTATGGGTATGTGATGATTTTATTTAGTCGTGGCACATCTTCTGCCCGTTTATATTCTATCGCGATTGATGAAAATCATCGCCGTCAAGGGGTTGCAGAAGCATTGCTCGCCGCCGCTGAAATGGGTACTTTAGATAAAGATTACATTATCATGCGTTTAGAAGTACGCCGTGATAATATCGCCTCGCATAATTTTTTTAAAAAACAAGGCTATAAACAATTTGGCATTGTTGCCAATTACTACGAAGACCACATGGAAGCGTGGCGATATGAAAAATGGCTTGCACCGCATCTCAATCCCGCGTTAAACCGCGTTCCCTATTATCAGCAAACTTTAGAATTTACCTGTGGCCCTGCCGCGCTGATGATGGCAATGCACAGTTTAAATCCCGAAATGCAACTTGACCGCAAAATGGAGTTGCGCATTTGGCGTGAAGCAACCACGATTTACATGACCTCTGGACATGGTGGTTGTGGTCCTTTCGGTTTAGCGTTATCAGCACATAAACGCGGTTTTCATGTTGATATTTATATCAATAATGAAGATATTCTGTTAGTGGATTCAGTGCGCAATCAAAAGAAAAAAGAAGTGATGCGTTTGGTGCAAGAAGATTTTATTGAAGAAATTTCACATTCTGATATTTCATTGAATTATAACACATTACGCCTAAATGCTATTCGTGAATATTTTGACAACGGTGGAATTCCTATAGTATTAATCAGCTCTTATAAAATTTATAAGCAAAAATTTCCGCATTGGGTTGTTGTCACAGGCTTTGATGAAAAATATGTGTATATTCATGACCCATTTGTCGATATAGAAAAAGATGAAACCATCGCAGATTGTATTAACATGCCTGTTTTACAAAAAGATTTTGAAAGCATGGCGCGTTATGGTAAAGCTGGACACCGTGCCACCCTCATTGTCCGCAAAACCCGCTAATCAACCGTATGCAACTAAAAAAGAGTGATTTAGATAACAAGTTTTTTACTTGTTTACTTTCTTTTTGCCATTAGAAAACAACTTTTATTATTGAGAAGTCCATTGCACTGTTTATTTCTTTCCGTTCTCACATGAAATGGTTTAACTCATGTCTTCGCATCTCGTTATTGTAGAAAAAAAAGCTGATTGGAAACCCTCTTTTCCTGATATTCAGGTTGTTACTGCTAAAGATTATTTATCCTTATCTGAATATTTTTCTTTAGAAAATGCTAAGGTGATTAATTTATGTCGTAGTTATCGTTATTTAAGTGAAGGCTATTATTGTTCTTTATTAGCAGAAGCAAGACAACATAAAATTATTCCTTCTGTTCGCACTCTTCGCGATTTAAGCAGTAAAGACATTTATAGTTTAGATACAGAAAGCTTAGATGAATTGTTGCAGAAAATATTGATTAAAGAAAACTTGCAAAAAACTCAAACTGAACTAGAAATGTTCATTTTCTTTGGTGAATGCAATATTCCCGCGCTTAAAAAACTCGCACAACAATTGTTTGCAACGTTTAGCTGTCCATTGCTTAAAGTGGTATTTAAATTAGATAGTAAATGGTCAATTTACTCAATTAAGTCAGTGACTTTAAGTAATTTAGAAGAAAAAGATGAGGCTTTTTTTATTGAAGCGCTCAATCAATACACGTTAAAGAAATCTACCACCAAACGCCACCGCCATAATTATCGTTATGATTTAGCAATCTTGTACAATCCAGAAGATAATTGCGCCCCTTCTGACCCTGATACTTTAGAAAAAATGATTAAAATCGGGCGGAAATTAGATATCAATGTAGATTTAATTACGAAGAAAGATTATTCACGTTTAGCGGAATATGATGCT
Organism: uncultured Thiotrichaceae bacterium; assembly: GCA_964555395.1. Lineage (GTDB taxonomy): Bacteria > Pseudomonadota > Gammaproteobacteria > Beggiatoales > Beggiatoaceae > CAZKST01. Next base: position 2,020 of record CAZKST010000003.1, read on the forward strand.
TTATTTATTCGTGAAACAACCAGTATTGAACATTATACTTACCGCTTTGCTAAAAAAGCAGAATCTGAGGGGATGGTTGTTATTGATGACCCCAATTCTATTTTACGTTGTACCAATAAAGTGTATTTAGCGGAGTTGCTTAAAGCTAATAAAATTCCAATTCCTAATACACTCATTTTACAAAAAGATATTTTCTCTCCTGAGCGCATTAAACAAACTTTTTCTTATCCTGTTGTTTTAAAAATCCCTGATGGCGCATTTAGTCGTGGGGTTTATAAAGTGGAAACTGAAAATGAATTGATAGACATCAGTCGCAAGTTGTTTAAAGAATCCGATATTATTTTAGCGCAAGAATATTTATATACGCCTTTTGATTGGCGAATTGGCATTTTAAACCAGAAACCGCTTTTTGCTTGTAAATATTTTATGTCTGCTAAACATTGGCAAATTTTGAAACATGGCGATAATGGTATGTATGTTTATGGCGATACTGAAACTTTTCTTGTCGATGATGCGCCGCCCCATGTGATTAAAACCGCGCTAAAAGCCGCTAATCTTATTGGTAATGGATTATATGGCGTTGATTTGAAAGAAACAGAAAAAGGGTTGGTTGTAATTGAAATTAATGATAATCCCAATATTGAAGAAGGGTTTGAAAGTGTTAAATTAGGTGACCAGCTTTATAAAATCATTTTTAAAGAATTTATTCGCCGAATTGAAAACAAACATGTTTAATATTGTTTGACACAATGAAGCATTCAACGTGTTTTGCTCCTGCGGTTTTTAAAATTGCATAAATGCAGACGTGATATAAAAATAGCCAGTCTCCAAGCTTTTTGTGTCATGGGATACGCCTGTTATCTAAACAGTTTTAGGCTGTTAGGAGCAAAGTTTTTTTGCGTGGAAAATATAAGCATTTTATTATATACTATATTACAGCTCGCAAGTTAATCACTAGCTGATGTAGCTTAACAAAATGTACAATTCCACAAAATATAAAAATATAACAAGGTGTTATTATGTCTTACTCTTCTAAAAATTATGCAGAAATTACGGCTGATATTTCTAAAGCGGTTAAAGAAATTGGACAATACAGCCCAGATACTTTAAAGGGTTTTAGAATGATGTCGGCGGCGGCAGATAAAGAAGGCGTGTTAGACCGCAAAACTAAAGAGTTGATTGCAATGGCAATTGGAGTGGCAGCACGCTGTCAAGGATGTTTAGGTTTTCATGCTCAAGCGTTGGTGAAATTAGGCGCGACTAAAGAAGAATTTATGGAAATGTTAGCGGTAGCGGTTTATATGGGCGGTGGCCCTTCATTAATGACTGCGGCAGAAGCTTTAATGGCGTTTGAAGAGTTTCAAAATAAATAAAATCAAACACTAACAGTCTTTAAAGACTGTTAGTATGATAACAAGCGATTAAAATTAGCTAACGACTACTTTAGTCGCTTGAAACCCTTTAGGGCCTTTTACTGATTCAAACTCTACTCTTTGCCCTTCTGCCAAAGTTTTAAAGCCTTGCATTTGAATTGCAGTGTGGTGCACAAATACATCTTCCCCGCCTTCTTGTGGTTTAATAAAGCCAATGCCTTTTGCATCACTAAACCATTTTACAGTACCCAGTTTCATTGCAATAACCTCAATAGACCTTTTAAAAAAAACACACTACTGTTTAAAGTCATTCTAATTTCTTTAACCAGTAAAAATCGCATTATGTAGCTTAATATACTCTCTCTCTTAAAAGCCTGCAACTACCTAATTAGAAAATAAAATCTAGCTATTGAGCATAATCGTTATAAATTTTATCTGCTTCTTCTTGTAGCTTGTTGAGTTCTTCTGTTTTAAATTTTTCTTTTAAATTATCACGCGCTTTTTTAGCTTGTGCATCTCCTTGTGAAGCTGCTAAAGAAAACCAAACATACGCTTTAGCAAAATTTTGAGGAACGCCTTGCCCTTCTTGATAACATAAACCTAAACGATATTGTGCGCGCATTTCACCGACTTCAGCTAATGGGCGATAAATTTTTAAGGCATGATTAAATTTTTGGTTTTGCTCAAACTTTAAAGCTTTTTGATAAATGTCTGCATTGGCATTATTGTTTGCTGGACTGGTTTGCACTTCAGCAGTAGGCGCAGTTGCTTTATTGTTGCTTTCATTTTTTGGCAACTCTTTCATTGCACTTTCCTCAATAATAGAGTTAAGCAAATCTAAAGAGCGTTCAATGCCACTTCCACTATCAGTTACTAAAGTTACAGTGACTAATCCTGTTTCTGCAAAACAACCGATTAATACTTTTGCATAGTTATTTCGTCCGCCGCGTCCAGCTAATAAAATAGGGGTTTTTAATTCTTTAAAACGGCTAAATTTAGAACGCACTAAAATTTTACGCGCACTATCAATACAACTACTACGCGAAAAAGCGAGATTATCACGCATTTTAAACGCAATATAAGGCGGTGTAGGTGTTGCTTCGGTGCTTTCATTGCTTTTGTCATTTGCACTGGGGGTTTGTGCTAAGCTGCTCATAGACAGACAGCAATTAAGTAACAATATTCCTAAAAATATGCTTTTATTCACGCTAAACCTACCTTTAATTTACATTTTGCATTTCGTTAAATCGTTAGTTTAATAACTTTATTTTACTTTATCATACTTGATAAAAACTCTCTAATACACTTGTAAGTGCACAAAAGAAAATTTTAATTGTATAAATAAAGGGTTATATTAATAGCTTTTTGTTATCCATAAAAAGTTTTGGGCTATAACAGTAAAAAATACAAAAAAGCGGCATGAGATTTGGATTATTTTCTAACAATAACGTATATCTTGATTGCTAATACCATTGACTACATTAGTAATCAAATGACGAATTATCAATGATATACTCATAGAAGATTAATTCTTCTGTAAAGCATTTTTCGGATTGAATTTAAATTTAGCCACAAGTTCTTGGAGGATAGTATTATGTTAAACTCAGTAGAAATGGTAAATCTTGTGTGCATGGGGGAGGAACAGCGTTGTTTTACGCGACATCCCTCAGATATTGGCGTTGAAATTCAACGTTTAGAAGCAGATAAAACTGTATCCAAATTACAAAATATTAGTTGCGGCGGGCTTGCGTTTCGCTGTGATACTTGTTTTCAAAAAGATGAATTGGTTTTAGTGCGTATTTTGTTACCTTGCGCACCTTTTGAATGTACGGCACGGGTAGCATGGTGTGCACGGCGACAAGGACAATTTGAGGTTGGTGTGGCATTTGTAACGGATGATGATGCGTTTAAAGCGCGGATGGTAGAACAAATGTGTTACATTGAACATTATCGGCAACAACAACAAGCCAGTGGACGCTGTTTAAGCAGTGATGAAGCCGCTATTGAGTGGATTAGTCAAAACGCTGCTGCTTTTCCCAGTTTTAATTAATTTTTTACACGTTATATTTCCTTTCTTTTTGCTGTTTACTGAATTTTCCTTTCTCTAGTGTTTCCTCCAAAAATATCTAATAAAAAACTGCTAGGCTGTGATACCTAGCAGTTTTAAGCTATTTTTTAAATCAACGATATTGAACTGGTTTAATACTGTTTGTTTATTTATAATCTTTTTGCCAATTATTTAAGGACGCTAGTTTATTAAACACTTACATTTCTAAAAACGTTTGGATGGGGAGCTTATGTTAAAAAGCTATCAGTCTTTTTCATTTCTTTGTTGTCTTTTCTTAAACTTTTCTTTTATTCCTATTCTTCAAGCCACAACTTTAAACGCGGGCGATATTGCTTTTTTAAATGTAATCAGCGATGACCCTGATAAGTTTTCTTTTGTATTGTTAAAAGATATTGAAACTGGAACACAAATTAATATTACCGATAATGGCTGGTTATCCAGTGGCGCATTGCGGGTTAATGAAGGTGTTTTGAAATACACCGCGCCCAGTGCGCAAAACTTTGG
>CAZKST010000003.1:6064-47195 GCA_964555395.1 uncultured Thiotrichaceae bacterium
GGTACATTTTCCATCGTCGCGCCGTCGGTGACTTTAACAGTCGATAGTTCTGCTGCGAGTGAAGCAGCGGCAACAGTTGTGACCGTCACGGCGACTTTATCGGCGGCAATTGATAGCGAACAATCCGTAAATTTGCAAATAACAGGCGTAGATTCAACGGATTATCAATTGAGTAATACCGTTTTTACTTTCGCGGCGGGACAACTGTCTGCAACCTTAAATTTTACCGTGCTTGATGATGCAATTACCGAAAATACTGAAACGGCTGCGCTCAGTTTAAGCAGTCCATCGTCAGGAATTTCATTAGGCACAACTATTTCTCAAAATATTGAACTTATTGATAATGATGTAACAATCACACGCATTCCCGTGATTCAAGGCAATGGCGCGGCGGTGACTGATACCGTGACTGAATTTATCGTAGATGCGATTGTCACGGAAAGTTATCAAAGCACTTTGCAAGGCTTTTTTATACAAGAAGAGTCAGAAGATGCAGATGCAAGCGTCGGGCGGTCATCGGGGATTTTTGTTTATTGTGGCACATGCACCGTTGCTGTCGCGGCGGGTGATAAAGTGCGGGTCACAGCGAAAGCGAGTGAATTCAATGGTATGAGCCAATTATCAGCAACTACTGCTAATAGCGTGAATATTATCAGTTCAAATAATGCTTTGCCGCCTGCTGCGCATTTAGTGTTACCCGTTCCCGCTGAATTTAGTGATAAAGATGCGTATTTAGAAGCTTTTGAAGGCATGTTAATTACTGTTGACACCCGTTTAACCGTAATTGACACCGAAAAATTGGGACGTTTTGGCGAACTGACTTTAAGCAGTAATTCGTCTCCTTGGCAATTTACACAAAATAATCAACCAAATGCAACCGCATATAGTGCTTATCTCGCTGAGTTAGCACGCCAAACTTTGATTTTAGATGATAGCAGTAACGCGCAAAATCCTGAACCGATTGTCTATCCGCAAAATGATTTATCAGCAGCCAATAGCCTACGTTTGGGGTCAACTTTAACGCAATTAACGGGCGTTTTGCATTGGAGTTGGGGCGGCAATTCGAGCAGTCCTAATGCGTGGCGCGTGCGACCATTAGCAGGGCAAAATTACAATTTTAATTTAACCACGCGCCCCAACAGTCCCGCGACCTTTGCCAGTGGTACAGTAAAAATTGCGAGCGTTAATTTACATAACTACTTCAATACTTTTACAAATTGCCCTTTAGGTATCAATGGCGCGAGTGCAGATAGCTACTGTCGCGGCGCAGAAAATGCGACAGAATTTAGTCGCCAGCAGGACAAAATTAAATCCGTTTTTACGGGTTTAAATGCGGATGTGATTGGCGTGATGGAATTGCAAAATAATGGCTATGCAGCAGACAGTGCACAACAAAATTTATTGAATTTAATCAATTCTTTGCAATTGACAGGCAGAAGCTACGCGCTAGTTGATGCAGATACTTACATTGGCGCGAGTAACGCCGTAGGGACAGATGCGATTAAGGTCGGTTTTCTCTACGATAATAATGCTTTAGAGTTAGTTACAACGTCTGTTAAAACTGCGCAGCAAACGATTTTTGAACGCCGTCCTTTAGCTGCAACTTTTATTCAACGCGCCACAGGGGAAAAATTCACCGTTGTTGTTAATCATTTTAAATCAAAAGCTTCAGCGGGAAATTTAACAGGCGATAGCGACCAAGGCGACGGACAAGGCTTATCAAATGCCACCCGCGTTGCCCAAGCACAAGCATTAAGCAATTTTTTAGACACGTTAAACGATGATAGCGATATTTTAGTGATTGGCGATTTTAACGCCTATGCACAAGAAGAACCGTTGCAAGTTATTGAGCAAGCGGGTTATAGCAATTTAATCAGTGCTCAAAACTACTCCTATGTTTTTGATGGACAAAAGGGCAGTTTAGACCATGCGTTTGCTAGTGCTTCTTTAGCTTCGGCGGTTGCGGGTACAAGTATTTGGCACATTAACGCCGACGAACCCGCTGTTTTAGATTACAACACTAATTATAAAAGCAGTACGCAACAAGTTGATTTATATAGCACAGATGCTTATCGCGCTTCTGACCATGACCCACTGCTCATCGCGTTGCAATTTACTGCGCATTACAATTTAACCGTCGTCGCGGGCAATGCTGGCGGCACTGTGAGCAGTAGCGGCACGCCACAAGGCACATCATGCGGGGCAAATTGCCTGCGTTATGTGGGCAATACTGCCGTGACTTTACACGCCAGCCCAGCGGCAAATTACACATTTTCGGGCTGGTCATGTTCGCCCAGTTTTAATTCTGGCGATGCGTTAAACGCAAATACCACTTGCACCGCAAGCTTTACCGCCACTCCTACCCCGCCGCCCGTTATCAATCCACCATCTAGCACTTCTCCCACTTACTACACATTGAGTTTAAGCAGTAGCGGCACGGGCAGCGGGCAATTATCGGGCACAGCGACTGGGAGTTATCCGCAAGGGAAATCTATTAAATTAGTCGCAACCGCCAGCGCAGACTCTGAATTTACAGGCTGGTCGCCGACCAATTGCGCGAATTCGTTTTATTTGCAAGCGAATACAGAATGCGTTGCCTATTTCAATTTAAAAACCAATCCAACGTCGCCGCTGATTGCTTCTAACGTCAGTTTGACGTTGCAAACGCAGGGCACAGGGCAAGGCACAATTCAAGGCACAGCGGCGGGCGAATATCTCAACGGCACGCTGGTTCAATTAACGGCAATTGCTGCGATGAATTCAACATTTAGCGGCTGGACACCGAGTCATTGCAATGCCTTTAATTTACTACAAAATACTGTTTGTGTTGCTAATTTTAGTCTCAATCAAGCTGCGAATACGCCGCCGTTTTATCAACGCACGCTTGCGGATTTAGTTGTCACTGAAGGCGATGCAGGGCAAATTATTAATTTAGCTAACGCATTTATTGATGCTGAAGATACTGTATTGCAATATCAAGTGGTTAGCAGCGAACCGCAGATTTTAAAAGCAGAATTGCAAAAAAATCTCCTTCTTTTGCAATTTGTGCAACAAGGCTCAAGTTTGTTGACGATTACCGCCGTTGATAGTAGTGGTTTAACTGCCACCGCGACCTTTTTAGTCACTATCGGCAGTCGCACGCTGACTCCACCTCCCGTGATTATGCCAATGCCCGAATTGCCCAGTTGTGAGCCTGTGGAACACTATCGCGGCACTTGTAATGGTGGCGGAGTTTATTTAAAGATTCATCATTTAACCGCTGAGGCAGTAATTGCTAATTTCATTGTCAATCAATCCTTAGAAAATCAAGGTTTTATTTCGGATATTATTGTAGATACACGCGGAATTATCAGCGGTGGCGTTGTCAGTGGGCAAATTTATAATAAAGGGATTATTCGCGATGTAGAATTTAAAGGTAAAAGCTTGAACGGCGGCACATTAGGCGGCTATATTCGCAATAGCAGTCCCGTTTATGGAAAAATTTACGATGTGCAATTTGAACCGTGCGCGATGATAGAAGGCGGTTACTGGGGCGGGCAACTCAAAGGGCAAGCGGCGCATCCTGTTTATTTGAATTATGTGACGTTAGCGGCGGATAGTTATTTAGAAAATGCGATTTTAGGGCAAGGGGTAAAAATCACAGGTTCATCTAAACACTGGCAAAATGTGTATTGGGCGCGGGAAATGCCGAAAAATCATTTTTATTGGAATTTGCAAACAATACAAGCAAGTAGTGCATGTTTTGCGGCAATGGCAGATAGTGAAATTGCTTTTGTGATTCGCCCTGAAATTGCACATATTGGTAAAACGGCTGAGTTGTTAAGTTTATTGATTGACGAGCAACAACAACATTATAGTTTTAAACAACACTGGCTTGCGATTCCTGCTGAATTAGAAAAAATTCAAACCTTTAGCACGTTAAAATTGCCGCCCGTTTTGACCATTCCAAACAGTTTATTGCAAACCCTGCCCCCCGCCCAACGTTTGTATTTGGCTTATCGTTTGGCGAATGGTTGGATTGTGTATGGACAATTGCCGATTTTAGGGGAGTAGGAGTTTTCTTGTTTATTGTAGGGTGGAATAGCGCAGTGTATTCCATCCTACTTTTATAGTAATCGCACCTTAAATTGCGTAAATTGGAGTGCAATCGCTTTAGCTATTGCTTTCTTAACCATTTGATTGAAAAATATTTTACCTGTACGACACAGGCAATAGCTGAAGCTATTGCACTCTATTTAAAGTACGTTTGCTATATCTGAATTGCGTAACTTCTAATTGCAACAATTGAGTGAATTATGCTTCAAACTTTCTTGTTTCGTTTATTTCGTTTATACTCACTATAATACTAATAAAGGAAAGCAGCCATGAACATAACTAACTTAATCAAATTACCCACACAACAAGAAAGTGAACAGGCAAAAGACAGTAGTCGTGTATTAGCCAAATATATTGCCAATGGTCGTTTGCAGGTTAGTATTAAAACTGACAATGCACAAGAAGAATTAATTCTTCCTAATTATGCAATTGACTTACTGCTCAATGTATTAACTGAGATGGCAAAAGGTAATGCGATTACGTTAATGCCCATTCATGCCGAGTTAACGACTCAACAAGCTGCGGAACACTTAAATGTCAGTCGTCCGCATTTAATTAGTCTCCTAGAAAAAGGAGACATTCCTTTTCATAAAATCGGCTCACACCGCCGCGTTTTAGCTAAAGACCTCGTTGACTACAAACAAAAATTACAAGCTCAACGGTTACAATCTCTCAATGAATTAACGGTACTTTCGCAAACACTAGGTATGGGATATGAATAATGGCGACATTTTCTGTAATCTATGATGCTTGCGTACTTTATCCCGCACCTTTGCGGGATTTACTCATGCGACTTGCAGTAACAGATTTATTCAAAGCCCATTGGACAGATAAAATTCATGAAGAATGGATAAATGCACTGTTGCGACAAAATAAATATAAATTAGAAGATTTAGAAAAAGTTCGTGATTTAATGGATAAACATATTAAAGATGCAAAAATCTATGGATATGAACTATTAATCAATAATTTAGTTTTACCTGATGAAAATGATAGACATGTTTTAGCAGCTGCAATTAAAATAAATGCCGATGCCATTATTACATTTAATACAAAAGATTTTCCTTCAGAAATTTTAAGCCAATATGCAATTGAAGTTATTCATCCTGATGATTTTATTTTTTCTCAATTAGAATTAAATCTAGCTTTATGCCTCAAAGCCATTAAGGAACAACGCTTAACACTTAAAAATCCCCCTAAAAACCCAGACGAATTTTTATTAATTTTACAAAAACAATGTTTGCAACAAACTGTATCAAAACTAGAAGAATATATAGATTCAATTTAAAAAATAAGCTATTTTTTTCCTCAAAGTACGCAATGCTGCAAATCATTTTTTTATACTATGAAACCATCAAAAAACCTTATAAATCCCAATCTAACCACCCTCAGCAAAATTAAACTTTTAGCCCTACCGCGCAATCTTTAGTTTGAATACGTCCTTTATCATGTTACATTAACAATCATCCATCGCTAAACCATGCACCAACGCTGACATAAACGCTAACACATATACGGGATAATTCCCCGTCTAATTAACTTCAGTCGAACAAACCCAATTTAACTTCTTTGAGTTTAGTAACATGTATTATTTAGGTGATTCTGCACTTTCCCCTTTTCGGCAACAACGTTTGTTGACAACCGCGTCCGCGCTTATTCCCGCTTTACGCGATTTGTCCGCTCATACGCTTTATTTAGTTAAATTTAAGAATCAACCTTTTGCAGTGCATCACGAGGCGGGCAGCGAGTGTATCGCTGAACTTGAAACCCGTCTTTTGCAAATTTTGCCTAACGCAAAAGCGGTGCCGTTAAGTTTAGAGAATAGTGTGGTGGTCGTCCCGCGTTTAGGCACAATTTCGCCTTGGTCAAGTAAAGCTACTGAAATTTTAAATTTATGCGGTCTGCCTGAAGTTGAGCGGGTTGAGCAGGGAATTGTCTGGATTTTAACCGCGTTTAATCATTTGAATCGAGAGCAGTTGCAGCAATTAACGCCGTTGTTACATGATGCGATGACTGAAAGTGTGTTATTTGAATTGGCAGATTTAGCGAAGGTATTTGAGCCGCATATTGCTCGCCCTATGCAAATTGTTCCCGTGTTGACTGAAGGATGCGCCGCGCTGGCACGCGCCAATCAGCAGCAAGGATTAGCGTTATCAGAAGATGAAATTGAGTATTTGCATGATAATTTTGTGCAGTTGCAACGTAATCCAACCGATGCCGAATTGATGATGTTCGCTCAAGCGAATTCTGAGCATTGTCGCCATAAAATTTTTAATGCCAGTTGGATAATTGACGGGGAAGTGCAAGAGACTTCTTTGTTTCAAATGATTAAAAATACCTTTAAACGCTTTCCAAACAAAGTCTTGTCTGCGTATAAAGACAATGCCGCAGTGATGCAAGGTTTTCACGCGCCGCGCTGGATTATTGACCCGCATACACATCAATATCGTTATAGTGAAGAAGATATTGCCATTTTGATGAAAGTGGAAACCCATAACCACCCGACTGCAATTTCTCCTTTTGCGGGCGCGGCGACAGGCTCAGGCGGCGAAATTCGGGACGAAGGCGCGACGGGACGTGGTTCTAAACCTAAAGCGGGTTTAGTCGGTTATTCGGTGTCTAATTTACATATTCCCGACGCGCCACAACCGCATGAACAGGACTATGGCAAACCAAGCCGTATCGCATCAGCTTTGCAAATTATGTTAGAAGCCCCTATCGGCGCGGCGCGCTTTAATAATGAATTTGGTCGCCCTGCCTTAAATGGTTATTTCCGCAGTTTTGAGCAGACTATCGGCACATTGCGCCGTGGCTATCACAAGCCGATTATGATTGCGGGCGGCGTGGGTAATATTAGCCCTGAGCATATTGAAAAACATCAACCGCCTGCGGGAAGTTTAGCGATTGTCCTCGGTGGTCCCGCGATGTTAATCGGTCTCGGCGGCGGTGCAGCGTCTTCAATGACCAGCGGGCAAAGTGCAGCAGATTTAGATTTTGCTTCTGTGCAACGCGATAATGCCGAAATGCAACGCCGTTGTCAGGAAGTCATTGATGCGTGTTGGCGATTAGCTGACCAGAATCCTATTGAAACGATTCACGATGTTGGCGCGGGCGGCTTATCTAACGCTTTACCTGAGTTAGTGCATGAAACTGAACACGGGGCGATTTTTTCGTTGGCAGCGATTCCAACGGCGGACCCGAGTTTGTCGCCGATGGAATTATGGTGCAATGAAGCACAAGAGCGGTATGTGTTAATTATTCGCCCTGAAAGTTTGTCGTTATTTGAGCAAATTTGTCAGCGTGAACGTTGTCCGTTTGCAGTCGTGGGTTCGCTAACCGATGAGCCACAATTACGTTTATTAGCCCCTGAAAATAAAGCGGATAATTCGCCTGTTGTGGTGGATATGCCGTTGTCTGTTTTGTTAGGCAAACCGCCCAAAATGCAACGCAATGTAACACGCATTGCCGCACCGATTGCGCCTTTAAAATTTGCAGCTATTGATTTATATGATGCTGTTCAACGGGTTTTACAACATCCCACTGTTGCCAGCAAAAGCTTTTTAATCACTATTGGCGACCGCTCAGTCGGCGGTTTAAGTGTGCGCGACCAGTGCGTCGGTGCATGGCAAACGCCTGTCGCTGATTGCGCTGTAACCATGAGCAATTTTGCTTCTGTCAGTGGTGAAGCGATGGCGATGGGCGAACGTACGCCGTTAGCGGTGTTAAACGCGCCCGCTTCGGGACGGATGGCAATTGCTGAATCAATCACCAATATCGCCGCTGCTCGTATTGATTCTTTAACAGATATTGTATTGTCCGCAAACTGGATGGCAGCCTGCGGACAAGCGGGCGAAGATGCGGCGTTATTTGAAACGGTTAAAACTGTCGGTTTAGAATTCTGTCCCGCGTTAGGCATTAATATTCCTGTCGGTAAAGATTCTTTATCCATGCGCACCGTGTGGCAAGATAAACAACAAGATAAAAGCGTTATCGCGCCGTTATCGTTAATTGTTTCTGCCTTCGCACGGGTGGCGGATGTCACCAAAACTTTAACGCCTGTTGTGCCGTCTGAAGCGTTAAATGAAGAAACTTTATTAGTTTTCATTGATTTAGCGGCTGGTCAACAACGACTGGGTATGTCAATTTTAGCGCAATGTTATTCACAAGTTGGGCAAGTTGTACCCGATGCGGATAATCCCAATCGTTTGAAAGAATTTTTCTATGCAATTCAAGCCTTAAATCATCAAGCTAAAATTTTAGCCTATCATGACCGCTCTGACGGGGGATTATTAGCCACCTTAGCGGAAATCATGTTTGCAAATCATTGCGGCTTAGATGTGCAGTTAGAAGGCTGGGCGGAGCGTGGTTTAAATAATCCAGATACAGAACACGTTTCGACGGCGGTTTCTGCGTTATTTAATGAAGAATTGGGCGTTGTGATTGCGATTAAAGCGCAAGATTTAGCCACTGTACAAGCGCATTTTAACAGCGATTCGCATATTCCCGCGTCGGAAGCGATTGGCGTGCATGTCATTGCTCATTTCAATAAAACGGATAATTTAAATTTATATCAACAAGATAATTTAGTTTTCAGCGCACCGCGCACTACTTTGCAAAAATGGTGGCTGACTCCAAGCTATCAGTTGCAAAAATTACGCGATAATCCGATTTGTGCAGAGCAAGAATTGGAAAATGCGCTAAATTCTAATAACAAAGGTTTGCAATTAAAAACAAACTTTGAATTAACCCCGACCGCACCCGCTTTATTAACCCGTCGTCCGCCCGTTGCGATTTTGCGTGAACAAGGTGTTAATGGACATTTAGAAATGGCGGCGGCGTTTGACCGTGCTGGTTTTCAATGTACTGATGTACATGTGTCTGATATTATTAGTGGTCGCATTTCTTTAGCCGATTTCGTCGGTGTAGTGGCGTGTGGTGGTTTCTCTTATGGGGACGTATTAGGCGCGGGGACAGGCTGGGCAAGCACGATTCGCTTTAATCCGCGGGCAGCGGCTGAATTTACTGCCTTTTTCCAACGGCAAGATACTTTTGGTTTAGGCGTTTGTAATGGTTGCCAAATGATGGCGCAATTACATGATTTTATTCCTAATGCTGAACACTGGGCGCGTTTCACGCGCAACCAATCGCAACAATTCGAAGCCCGTTTAGTCATGGCGGAAATTCCTGAATCCCCGTCGATTTTATTCGCAAACATGGCAGGTTCGCAGATTCCTGTCGTTGTTTCGCATGGGGAAGGATACGCCAATTTTGCGACGGCAGAAGATTTGCAACATGTGCAACAGCACAATTTAGTCGCTTTACGCTTTATTGACAGTGCAGGGGCTGCAACTGAAAGTTATCCTTTAAATCCCAATGGTTCGCCGCATGGGATTACTGGTTTAACAACCACAGATGGACGTTTTACGATTATGATGCCGCACCCTGAACGTACTTTTTTAAGCGCGCAATTCTCTTATTTACCCAACCATTGGCAGGCAAAAGACAGTCCTTGGATGCAAATGTTTTATAACGCACGTCGTTGGGTAGCTTAATTTAATTATTCTTACAGTTTTTATTTATTGTCATGTCAACATTTGTAATAGGTGATATTCAAGGCTGTTATGCAGGATTGCAGAAACTCCTTGAGCATATTCGATTCGACCCCGCTCATGATTGTTTATGGACAACGGGCGATTTAGTCAATCGCGGTCCCGCTTCCTTAGAAGTTTTACGTTTGTTTAAATCGCTAGGCGATTCTGCGGTTATCGTTTTGGGCAATCATGATTTGCATTTATTAGCGGTTGCCTATGGCTATCAACCGATGAAAGCAGGCGATACTTTAGAAGCGATTTTACAAGCTTCTGATTGTCAGGACTTATTATTTTGGTTGCGTCATTTACCTTTAGTGCATCACGATAAAGATAAAGAATTTACTTTGTTACATGCTGGCGTTGCACCGCAATGGACATTAGCAGATACCTTGCGTTACGCTAAAGAAATTGAAGGAATTTTGCGCCATGATGAAGATTTTCATTTGTTGTTGACGCATTTGTACGGCAATAAACCCGATATTTGGGATGATAATTTGCGGGGCTGGGACAGAGCGCGCTTTATTACGAATTGTTTAACCCGTTTGCGTTATTGCGATGGGGATGGGCGTTTATTGTGGAAAAATAAACTTGCACCTGTTTTTAAAAAATCTTATAAAAACAGTGAAGAACGTCCTTGGTTTTTAGTTGAACATCGCAAAACGCAAAAAAATCGTATTCTTTGCGGACATTGGTCAACTTTGGGCTATTACGCAAATAACAATGTGTATGCTTTAGATACCGGCTGTTTGTGGGGCGGGGAATTAACCGCACTGCGTTTAGAAGATTTACAGCGTTTCAGTGTACCGTGTGAACAATCTGCAAAAATTGTCAGGTAAACTTTATTAATACAGGAAACGGGGTGGGTAATGACCTTGCATAATGTCAAAGTGCTGTTAGGCGTAACAGGCGGAATTGCGGCTTACAAAGCAGCAGATTTAGTGCGTCGTTTAAAAGAGGTCGGCGCGATTGTCAAAGTTGTTATGACTCCTGCCGCAACTCAATTTGTTACCCCTTTAACATTTCAAGCCTTATCAGGGCAACGGGTGCATGTAGATTTACTTGATACCGAAGCTGAAGCAGCAATGGGACATATTGAATTGGCGCGTTGGGCAGATGTATTGTTAATTGCCCCCGCGTCCGCTGATTTTATTGCGCGTTTAAGTTATGGACATGCAAACGATTTATTATCCACCTTGTGTTTAGCGACCAGCGCACCTGTGTTAATTGCTCCTGCGATGAATCAGCAAATGTGGCAATCGCCTATTACTCAAGAAAATTGCCGTCGTTTACAACAACGGGGCATTAGCTTATTGGGACCAGCAAGTGGTTCTCAAGCCTGCGGAGAAACAGGGGCAGGACGTTTAGTTGAGCCGCTGACTTTAGTCAGTATGTTGCAAGAATTTTTGCAACAAAGACAACAACAGAATACGTTAGTTACGCAACAACCACTTAAAAATACTCATATTCTTGTGACAGCAGGCGGGACGCGAGAAGATATTGACCCCGTGCGCTTTATTACTAATCGTAGCTCTGGAAAAATGGGCTATGCGCTTGCCCAAGCAGCACATACTTTAGGGGCAAAAGTGACTTTAATCAGTGGCAAAACGAATTTGCCAATACCGCCGAATATTGACTTTATCAGTGTTTATTCTGCGCAAGATATGTATGATGCTGTATTACAAGCTGTTTCAACGGCAGATATTTTCATCGCAACGGCAGCGGTTGCCGATTATCGTCCTAAAAATAAAGGTGAGCATAAACTCAAAAAAACGGTAAGTGCTGAATTAACGATTGAATTAGAACGCACGCCGGATATTTTAGCGGCGGTAGCCAGTTTGGAAAATCCGCCATTTACCGTTGGTTTTGCGGCTGAAACGCAAAATGTAAAAGAATATGCACTGGATAAACTACACCGCAAAAAATTGAATATGATTGCAGCAAATCAAGTCGGTTTAGAAAATAGTGGTTTTGACAGTGATAACAATGCTTTGCTGGTATTAACGCCAAATCGTGAAATCACGTTAGCTTTGACCAGTAAATCACAACTTGCTTATCAATTATTAACGATTGTTATTGAAGAATATCAACATTGTTAGAAGTTACGCCGTTGAATGAAAGCAAGGTGTAGGATGGGCTGACGCAAAGAAGTCCATCACAATTATTTAGGTAGATTAATTCACATAATAACTTGAATTTACAAGAATTAGGCAGCACACCCAACATATCAACGACGGGTTTCCTATCATCAGCCCATCCTACTTTTATCTGAACGGCGTAACATCTAATTGTGTTTAACAACGATATAAAATAAGGTGTTAAGTTGATTTATGTAGCTTAGTTTGCTATTAATGATTCGTTAATTTAATTGATTTTTTCGAGTTAAGAATAAGGTAGGATTCTATGTTACGCGCCCTTATTTTGCGTTTTCCTAAAGGAGAACCGTTTTATGCTTACTGCAGGAGTTTCTTAATTCTCTTTTGCATTCAAGCTGCGTTATATTCGTTGATTTGCTTCAATTATCGTGCAATTGCTTTAGCTGATGTTTCATGGGCAATTAGTTCTGATATGTTGATTGCTAGTTTTAATTTCTTTGTAATTAAGCAATTAGCAACCAGTGATAGCGAACAAAATCAAGCCCAATTCTTGGGGTATATCAGCGGTAGCGCAGTAGGAACCTATATAGGTTTATCACTTTCCCATGTTTTATTAGGAAGTTAGTTCATAAATAATAAATGAATACAGGAAATTAAGATATTCTACCGTTGAAAAGTAACTGATTCGGTAATAGCATACTTTCAAATTGACCTACAACCGATTTACGCTTTAGCGTAATTTTAGGAGTTAACTATGAATATCGCACATTCTGTAATTTGGCAAAGTGCGCTCATTGCGTTGTTTTGGCTCATAAGTTTGCTAATTTCCCCTGTATTTGTTTATGCACAAGACCCTCAATACACCCCACCGACGGTGAGTGGTGCGCCGAGTAATAGAGTAGGCGGTGGCACACGCGGTATAAAAAATAATGTTGGACATCCTGTATTAGTCGCGCTTGCTCCCGCCAATCACACAGGCTGGACGTTAGAAAAACAACCAACCTTATACTGGTCACTATCGCAAGATAGTACAGAAACGGTTGAAATCATGCTAAGTTATGCAGACCCTGTTGCAGCGGGAAGTTACGAGCCAGTGTTCAAAACCTTGATAGCTCATCCGCAGGCAGGGATTCATGCTTTAAAACTCAGTGAAAGCAAAGTTGAATTAAAAGCGAATATTGAATATGAATGGACACTAACGCTGTTAAAAAATGGCAAAGTGACTCCAGATAGCATAACAACAACTGCTTTATTGATGGTCGTAGAACCTCAGAAAATTGTAGGCTTAGCTGACCTTTTAGCCAATGAAAAACCCAGTGGAGAAAAGTTAGTCAGTTTATTAGCGCAAAAAGGGATTTGGTACGACGCTATCGCAACCTTAGAAACGTTAATTTTGCGCAATCCAGAACAAGCGAGTTTACGCAATCAACTAACAAAGTTGTTAGAACAAGTTTCTTTAACCACTCAACTGATTAATAACAAAGATGTGGTTGTTAACAAACCGAGCAAATCAACAGATTCTTAAATAATACTTTACAGGCAATTATCTTTATCAACTTTACGGATAATTGCCTACTTAATACCTATCTTTCCCGCCTAAACCCTTGCATTCAAGCGCGTAAAACAGCAAGTAAGTATCAGTGTCTGCCTATTAAAAATTATCTCCTTTTGTCATTTTTATGCTATCATGCGTACCGCGCTAATCAGAATATGCTAGGTCAGTCCACTGTCAAAAATGTTATTAACTACCAAACTGCCTCATCATTTTTAGTGCTGTATCTCTCAGATTAGCATCCCTCTGTTAGCCGCCTTTTAAAATCTCAAGTTAGGTTTTAAATAAACAAATATTAAAAAGCTAATAAATTATTTAACTATTTAACAAACAGTTACGAGCAGAATCATGTTGGAAAATTATTTACCTATCCTAATGTTCATAATTGTTGGTCTATTGGTGGGCACAGGACCAATTGTCATTGGTTTCTTATTAGGGGCGCATAAACCTGACCAAGAAAAGAACTCTCCCTTTGAATGTGGATTTGAAGCCTTTGAAGATGCCCGTATGCAATTTGATGTACGGTATTATTTGGTCGCCATTTTATTCATCATTTTTGACTTAGAAATTGCATTTTTATTTCCTTGGGCTGTTGTTTTCAAGGACTTAGGTTTAGTAAGTTTTATTGCAATGATGATTTTCTTGGCTATCCTTGTCGTAGGATTTATCTATGAATGGAAGAAAGGGGCTTTAGAATGGGAATAGCAGGTGTATTGCAAGAAGGTTTTATTACCACCCAAGCAGATAAATTAATTAACTGGGCGCGCACTGGCTCTATGTGGCCAATGACCTTTGGTTTAGCTTGTTGTGCGGTAGAAATGATGCACGCAGGGGCAGCGCGTTACGACTTAGACCGTTTCGGAATTGTATTCCGTCCTAGTCCTCGTCAATCCGACGTAATGATTGTTGCGGGTACATTAGTGAATAAAATGGCTCCCGCGTTACGCAAAGTGTATGACCAAATGCCTGAGCCGCGTTGGGTTATTTCTATGGGATCATGTGCAAACGGTGGTGGTTACTATCACTATTCTTACTCTGTTGTTCGCGGCTGCGATAGGATTGTCCCTGTTGATATTTATGTCCCTGGTTGTCCGCCAACTGCTGAAGCCTTGTTATATGGTATTTTGCAGTTACAAAACAAAATTCGACGCACGAATACGATTGCCCGTGCAAGTTAAATTCTTTTCTTCCTTCTAATTAAGCAACTTCTCATTTGCTAATAAGAAGTGTTTTTAAGGTAAATAGTTTTTATGGCTGAACATCAAGAAACTGCACAAACAGCTATGCAAGCTTTATTAGCGCGCTTGCAAGCCCGTTTTAATGACCTAATCGTGTCAACAGATTTACAAGGACAAGTGCCTTGCCAAGAAGCGACCATTTGTGTCCCTGCTGAACATATTCTTTCCGTCAGTCAAGCTTTACGCGATGAATTTGCTTTTGAGCAACTCATTGACTTATGTGGTATTGACTACTCTGAATACGGGATTGCTGATTGGGACGTGCAACGGAGTAGCAAAGGTTTTAGCCGTGGCGTTAGCAAAGGCACTTATCAAGAAACCGCTCCTACTGCTCCCACTGCCCGTTTTGCTGTCGTTTATCACCTCCTTTCCTTACAAAACAATCAACGCTTACGGGTTAAAGCCTTGTTAACCAGCGAAACACCCCGTTTAGCTTCTGTGATTGATGTTTGGTCATGCGCCAACTGGTATGAGCGTGAAGCATTTGATTTATACGGAATTTTGTTTGAAAATCATCCTGATTTACGTCGTATCTTAACAGACTACGGTTTTATCGGACATCCATTCCGCAAAGATTTCCCTTTAATTGGTCAAGTCGAAATGCGTTACGACCCCGAGAAAAAACGGGTTGTTTATCAACCAGTTTCTGTCGAGCCCCGCGTATTAGTACCCCGCGTTATTCGTCACGACAATCGTTATACCAATTAATTATGTGGGTACAGACTCCTACAAAATTTAAAATCTGTACACAACTTTGTGTACGCTCCAGTCAAAATGATAGAGATTAATTATGCCTGAGATTCGTAATTACACCATGAATTTCGGTCCCCAACACCCTGCTGCACACGGTGTATTGCGGTTAGTGTTAGAACTTGATGGCGAAGTCATTGAACGGGCAGACCCGCATATTGGCTTATTACATCGGGCAACCGAAAAGCTTGCTGAAAGCAAACCGTTTAACCAATCTGTTCCTTACATGGATCGTTTAGACTATGTGTCTATGATGTGTAACGAACATGCTTATGTCATGGCGATTGAGCGGTTATTAGGGGTAGAAGTACCGATTCGTGCGCAATATATTCGGGTGATGTATGATGAAATTACCCGTATTTTAAACCACTTAATGTGGATTGGTGCACACGGTTTAGATATTGGTGCAATGACCATGTTCTTATACGCTTTCCGTGAGCGTGAAGATTTAATGGATTGCTATGAAGCGGTTTCTGGTGCGCGGATGCACGCTGCCTATTATCGTCCAGGCGGGGTTTATCGTGATTTACCCGAGACCATGCCACAATATCAACCTTCTAAATGGCATGACCAAAAATTTGTTAACAAACAAAATGCTAATCGCCAAGGCTCATTATTAGATTTTATCGAAGACTTTACCCGCCGTTTCCCACAATGTGTTGATGAGTATGAAACCTTATTAACAGATAATCGGATTTGGAAACAACGGACAGTCAATATCGGTATTATTACGCCTGAACGGGCTAAACAAATGGGCTTAACGGGTCCAATGTTACGCGGTTCTGGCATTGCATGGGATTTACGCAAAACTCAACCTTATGAAGTTTATAGCCAATTAGATTTTGATATTCCTGTTGGCGTAAATGGCGATTGCTACGACCGTTATTTAGTGCGGATGGAAGAAATGCGTCAATCCAATAACATTATCAAACAATGTATTGATTGGTTACGCAAAAATCCAGGCCCTGTCATGGTTGACGACCACAAAGTTACTCCTCCTCATCGCGCTGACATGAAGGCCGATATGGAAGCTTTAATTCACCACTTCAAATTATTCACTGAAGGTTACTGTATCCCAGCGGGTGAAGTGTATTCCGCTGTAGAACATCCTAAAGGTGAATTTGGCATTTACTTAGTGTCAGATGGTGCAAATAAACCTTATCGGTTAAAAATTCGGGCCCCCGGTTTCCCCCACTTAGCGGCAATGGATGAAATTGCACGCGGACACATGATTCCTGACGTGGTGGCAATTATTGGGACGATGGACATCGTGTTTGGTGAGATTGACCGTTAAGAGGACTGGGTTCTTATGGAACAAAAACATATATCTGCAACCTTATCAGAGGCAAGCAAAGCTGCCATTGACAAATGGATTGCAAAATATCCCGCTGACCGCAAACGCTCAGCAGTAATGGGTGCATTGCGGGTTGTACAAGAAGAAAATGGTGGCTTTTTAACCGAAGAATTGATGAACGGGATTGCCGACTATTTAGAATTAGAGCCGATTTCTGTCTATGAAGTGGCAACATTCTATTCTATGTATGAATTAAAACCCGTTGGCAAACATAAAATTTGTGTATGCACCAACATTTCTTGCATGTTATGCGGCAGTGATGACATTGTTGCTCATTTAAAGAAAACTTTAGGTGTAGAATTTGGGCAAACGACTGCCGATAACCGTTTTACTTTGAAAGAAGTAGAATGTTTAGCTGCTTGTTGTAATGCACCAATGATGCAAATTGGGCATACCTATTATGAAAATCTTACTCCTCAAAAAGTGGACGAGATTTTAGCTTCGTTACCTTAACGAAGACGTGGAATCGATTTTGATTCCACTAAAAAAATAAGTATTCATTCTTTCATGATTATTAAAATTAACATGATGATAAAAGAGTTGGAGTCAAATTATGGCAAATGAAGTCTGTTTCCAGCATATCCATCTGGATAAATCATGGACATTGCCAGTATACGAAGGCGTTGGGGGCTATTCAATTTGGCGCAAAATTTTAGCCGAAAAAATGAGTCCTGATGAGATTATTGCTCAACTCAAAGCCTCTGCACTGCGTGGACGGGGGGGCGCGGGATTCTCTACTGGTCTCAAGTGGAGTTTCATGCCCAAAAATCCAGATATTCAAAAATATGTTGTTTGTAACTCGGATGAAGGCGAACCGGGAACGTGTAAAGACCGCGATATTTTACGCTATAACCCTCATGCTGTAATTGAAGGGATGGCGATTGCGGGTTATACCTTAGGTGCAAAAGCAGGATATAACTATATTCGCGGCGAATTTGATGAACCGATTACTCGCTTTGAAGCTGCATTAGAAGAAGCGTATGCCGCAGGTTTATTAGGCAAAAATATTTTAGGCAGTGGCGTTAATTTTGATTTACATACTCACTATGGCGCAGGCGCGTACATTTGTGGGGAAGAAACTGCATTATTAGAATCTATTGAAGGTAAAAAAGGACAACCGCGTTATAAACCGCCGTTTCCTGCGAGCTATGGTTTATTTGGCAAACCTACAACGATTAATAATACAGAATCTTATGCTTCTGTGCCTACTATTTTACGCAATGGCGCAGAATGGTTCTTAGGTTTAGGTAAACCTAATAACGGCGGCTCTAAATTATTTTCCGTTTCTGGTCACGTCAACAAACCAGGCAACTTTGAAATTCCAATGGGTACACCTTTCTCCGAGTTATTAACGATGGCGGGCGGTGTGCGGACGGGACGCAAGTTAAAAGCAGTTATTCCAGGCGGTTCTTCTACCCCAGTTTTACGCGGCGAAACCATGATGCAATTAACCATGGACTATGACTCTATTTCTAAAGCAGGGTCAATGCTGGGTTCTGGTGCAGTTATCGTGATGGATGATTCTACTTGCATGGTCAAAGTGTTAGCGCGTTTATCCCATTTCTATCATGAAGAGTCTTGTGGGCAATGCACACCTTGTCGTGAAGGAACAGGTTGGTTATCACGGGTTGTTCACCGTATCGCACACGGACACGGTACAATGGAAGACTTAGATTTGTTAACTGACGTGTCTGAGAAAATCATGGGACGGACAATCTGTGCTTTAGGTGACGCAGCAGCAATGCCTGTCATTAGCTTTGTCAAAACCTTCCGTGAAGAATTTGAATACTTTATTAAGCATAAACGCTCTATGGTTGCAGATGGCGTAACCGCAAAAGCAGCATAAGCCGCAAGTGAGTTTAGGATAATTCAACAATGGCAACAATTGAAATTGACGGAAAAAGTTATGAAGCGCAAGTAGGGCAGATGCTGATTGAAGTCACTGACAAATACGGAATTGATATACCGCGTTTTTGTTATCACAAAAAATTGTCGGTTGCTGCTAATTGCCGTATGTGTTTAGTTGAAGTCGAGAAAGCACCTAAACCAATGCCTGCTTGTGCAACGCCAGTCATGGATGGGATGAAAGTTTATACTAAATCCCCTAAAGCCTTGACTGCACAAAAAGCAGTAATGGAATTTTTGTTAATCAACCACCCCTTAGATTGTCCCATTTGTGACCAAGGCGGTGAGTGCGAATTGCAAGATATTGCAGTGGGTTATGGTAAAGATGAATCGCGTTACCAAGAGCGCAAACGGGTTGTGACTGATAAAGACATTGGTTCTTTAGTCGCTACTGAAATGACACGGTGTATTCACTGTACACGTTGCGTGCGTTTCGGGGTAGAAATTGCGGGGATTAAAGAATTCGGTGCAACGGGGCGCGGTGAACACATGCGCATCGGTACTTATGTTGAAAAAACAGTAGATTCCGAATTATCAGGCAACATCGTTGATTTATGTCCAGTTGGTGCGTTGACCAATAAAGTATTCCGTTTCTCGGCGCGTACTTGGGAAATGCAACAACGTGATTCTATTGCGCCGCACGATGCAGTAGGCTCTAACATTCATATTCACGTTCGCCGCAATGAAGTCATGCGGGTTATTCCGCGTGAAAATGAAGCGGTTAACGAAATTTGGTTATCTGACCGTGACCGTTACAGTTTTGAAGCATTACAAGCGGCTGACCGTTTAAAATCCCCGATGGTTAAACGGGATGGAAAATGGGAAAGCGTAGATTGGGAAACGGCATTAACAGTGGCTGTTGAAGGCTTACAAAAAGTCATTAAACAACATCAAGCCAGTGCTGTTGGTGCATTAGCCAGTCCAACGGCGACTTTAGAAGAATTGTATTTGTTACAAAAAGTGATGCGTGGGGTAGGCAGTGCCAACCTTGACCATCGTTTACGCCAGTTAGATTTTTCTGACCAAACTGTCGCGCCTTTATTCCCTGCCTTGGGACAAAGCATCAGTGAGTTAGAAAGCTGTCAAGCGGCGTTAGTCATTGGTTCAAATACTCGCAAAGAACAACCCTTATTAAACCATCGCTTACGCAAAGCGAGTTTAAAAGGGGCAAAAGTCATGGTCGTCAACCCTGTTGACTATGATTTTAATTTCCGTTTGGCGCAAAAAATTATCAGCACACCTGCCAATATGGTCAGTGCTTTAGCAGGTATTGCTAAAGCCTTAGTTGCGCAAGTGGGCAATGCTTCTGCGGAAGTTCAAAGCTTATTAACTAGTGTAACTGCGGATAGCACACAAGAAGCGATTGCGGCTGCTTTATTAGCGGGCGAGCGTAAAACGGTGTTATTAGGCAATTTAGCCGTTGCCCACCCACAATTTGCGCAACTCCGTGCTTTAGCGGGTGTCATCTCTCAATTAAGTGGTGCAACATTTGGTTACTTAGGTGAAGCAGCGAATACTTCTGGCGCATGGTTAGCGGGTATGTTGCCGCATCGGGTTGCGGGTGGTGCAGCTGCAAGTCAAGTGGGATTAAATGCAGGTGAAATGTTAACTAAAGGCTTAAAAGGCTATGTTTTATTAGGTTTAGAACCTGAGTTAGATAGCTTATATGGTCAACAAGCTTTAACTGCCTTAAATCAAGCTGAATTTGTCGTTTCTTTAACAGCTTATCGTAATACTGCGGCTGAAGAATACGCCGATGTGCTATTACCGATTGGCTTATTTGCAGAAACTTCAGGTACATACGTTAACGTTGAGGGTCGCTGGCAATCTTTCGCCGCTGCTGTTACACCTACTGCGGATGTCCGTCCAGCATGGAAAGTGTTACGGGTTATCGGTAACTTATTTAATTTAAATGGTTTTGATTATTTAAGTTCGGAAGATGTATTAGCCGAAGCTAAACAAAATTGCGCTGATAAAGCAGTGACTTTACAAACATGGCAAGTGCCAACGCAATTAGCAAGTGCCAATGGTTCAGGCTGGCAATGTATCAGTGAAACCCCGATTTATGCAGTAGATATGTTAGTGCGTCGGGCAGCAGCATTACAACAAACGCGTGATGCTTTAGTGACCGAAGGCTTACATATTAACCCAGCGATGGCTGCTAAATCTGGTTTAGTCGCGGGCGGTACAGTCAAAGTATCCTCGTTAGTACAAGGCGCAGCTAAAACTACATTGCCTGTTGTGTTAGACGAGCGAGTACCTGATGAGTGCGTATTAATTTATGCAGGTCATTGTCAGAATACTGCCGTGCTTGCAGGTACAAATGTGGGACTTGAGCCTTAAGTGTAGATAACTTAAGGATAATCACAACAATGTGTAACACAAGGTAATGTATAATGTTTGCAGCATTATTCCAAGTTATTGTAATTTTATTTTTCATTTTACTCATCACCTTACCCTTGTTAGGGGCTGTTGCGTATTTGACGTATGCCGAACGTAAAGTTATCGGTTACATTCAAGTACGGGTAGGTCCTAACCGTGTAGGTTTCCGTGGGTTATTACAACCGATTGCGGATGCCTTTAAGTTGATGACCAAAGAAATCGTCATTCCTACTAATTCTGACCGTTTCTTGTTCATCATTGCGCCTATTTTAGCCATCGCGCCCGCATTAGCAGCATGGGCAGTCATGCCCTTTAATGATGGTTGGGTTTTAGCTGATATTAACGCTGGTTTACTCTACCTGTTAGCCATGACCTCTATCGGTGTATATGGCATTATTTTAGCGGGCTGGGCATCTAACTCTAAATATGCGTTTTTAGGCGCAATGCGCTCTGCGGCTCAAGTGGTTGCTTATGAAATTGCCATGGGCTTCACTTTAGTAGGCGTATTGATGGCAGCAGGTAGCTTAAATTTAAGTGAAATCGTGCGAGCACAACAAGGTAGTTTATTACATTGGTACTGGTTGCCCTTATTGCCTTTATTTATCATCTACTTTATTTCTGCTGTTGCTGAAACTAACCGCGCACCTTTTGACGTTGCTGAAGGGGAATCTGAAATTGTTGCAGGTTTCCATATTGAATACTCAGGGATGTTATTTGCGGTGTTCTTCTTAGCTGAATATGCCAACATGATTTTAGTGTCTGCTTTAGCCGCAGTCATGTTCTTAGGTGGCTGGTTGTCTCCCTTCCAAGGTACATTTTTAGAAGGAATGTTCTCATGGGTGCCTGGTATTATTTGGTTCTTCATTAAAATCTCTTTCTTCTTGTTCTTGTTCTTGTGGTTTAGAGCAACCTTCCCACGCTATCGCTATGACCAAATCATGCGTTTAGGTTGGAAAGTTTTTATTCCAATTACTTTAGTTTGGGTGGTTTTAGTCGGTATAGCGGTTTTAGCAGATTTACCCCCTTGGTTTAATAAGGTCTAATCCCGTGAATACTTCGCAATTTGGGTAAAATCAACCCAAATTGCAACTGATGAATGAAAGGTAAAACTTGTATGAAAAGTTTGGCTAACTACATTAAAAGTTTATTTTTATGGGAGTTACTCAAGGGATTAAGCTTAACAGGACGCTATTTATTTGATAGCAAAGTTACTGTGCAATATCCTGATGAAAAAACTCCATTATCTCATCGTTTCCGTGGTTTACACGCTTTACGTCGTTATTCTAATGGTGAAGAACGCTGTATCGCTTGCAAATTGTGTGAAGCCGTTTGCCCTGCGCTAGCGATTACCATTGAAGCTGCTCCACGCGGCAATGATGGAACACGTCGTACTACTCGCTATGATATTGATTTAACAAAATGTATTTTCTGCGGTTTTTGTGAAGAATCTTGTCCTGTAGATTCCATCGTAGAAACCCGCATTTTTGAATATCATGGGGAAAAACGGGGTGACTTGTTGATGACTAAAGAAAAATTACTTGCTGTAGGGGATAGAGCTGAAAAACAATTAGCTTTAGACCGCGCAAGAGATGCGGCTTATCGTTAAACCGCTTTAAGCTTTTTTCAAAAGTCATTTTATTTATTGTAAATATAATTCAGAGGGTTATCAGGAGGAAAATTTGATGCGGTTGATTAACTTTAGGTTTTCTCCACCGTTGTTTTCCAAATATCAATTTTTACCCAGTCTGTTTATTTTAATTGCAGGCTTATTAATAGGTACAACGGCTTCTGCTAAAGAAGTAGAGAAAACTTATTATGAAAATGGTGCGTTGCATTTTGAATACAGTTACGCGGGCGGGAAATTGAATGGACCTAGTAAAGAATACTATGAAACGGGTGAAGTAAAATCTGAATTAGTATTTAAAGACGGTAAACTTGACTCGCAAAAGCAATTTAGACGCGATGGCAAATTAACCAATAAAATGGAAATGCAAAATGGTAAGAAATATGAAACCCAGCTTGAATACTATCAAACGGGTGAATTATTGCGTGAACGTCAACTCATTAACCAAGTACGGGAAGGGGTTGAACGGGAATATTACCAAAATGGCAAGCTTAAAGCAGAAAGAAACTATATCAACGGTAAACGTGAAGGATCAGCTAAAGGGTTTCACCGTAATGGAAATTTACAAGGCGATTGGACGTTTGAAAATGGCGTACCAATCCAAGCCACAATTTATTACAGCACGGGTGAAAAATGGCTTGTCCATCCTAACTTTAAAAACGGTAGCTTAGACGGTAAAAGCCAAGAATATAATAAACAAGGTGAACTTATCGCTGAGCGGATTTATAAGGATGGTACTTTAGTTGAAAGACGACGTAAAACGGGATGGTTTTAAAGTTCAATTGGTTTAAACCAATAATAGCTTATTTTAACAAGTTTTTAACAACTAAGCTTTTAATAATAAAGAAATTTATAAACTAATTTTTTAGTTGTTTTGTGTGCAAATTTTTCAAAGAAAAACACAGTAAATCCCCTGAAATAATTTGGGAAATAAACACAGAGATTTGTTAAGATAAGCGTTTTTTAAATTAGGCGTTCTTCTTTGTCTCCAAGTGAAAACATCTTATGGTTAAAGGTCTCTTTTATTTATTTGCTGCTATTTTAATTTTTGCAGCAAGTCGTGTGATTAGTGTACGCAACCCTGTTCATGCAGCCTTGTTTTTGGTTTTAGCTTTTTTCTCTTCTGCCGCAATTTGGATGTTATTACAAGCAGAATTCTTAGCGATTACCTTAATTTTGGTGTATGTCGGGGCGGTGATGGTTTTATTCCTGTTCGTTGTGATGATGTTAGATATTAACATTACTGCAATTCGCGAAGGATTTACCCGTTATTTCCCTGTTGGATTATTGGTGGGTTTAATTATTTTAGTAGAAATGGTTTTAGTAGTCGGTGTTTATCAAATTAGTCCAACTACTGAAGCGGCTACCAATGTTCCTAATATTGAATTACTTGGTAAAGCTTTATACAGTCAATATCTTTATCCGTTTGAAATTGCAGCGGCTATTTTGTTAGTAGCGATGATTGCTGCGATTGCATTAACCATGCGTCCTCGTCGTCAAACAAAGCAACAAAAACCAGAACAGCAAGTTCAAGTTCGCCGTGAAGACCGTATTCGAATTGTAAAAATGCCTGCGGTAACACCAGAGGCAGTGAGCAAAACAGAAGCATAGGGGAAGGTGTAAAGATGTTGATATTGTCTGATTTTTTAATCTTAGGAGCAGTCTTATTTTGCATTAGCATTGCGGGGATTTTTTTAAACCGTAAAAATATCATTGTGTTATTAATGTGTATTGAGTTAATGCTATTGGCTGTAAATATGAATTTTATCGCTTTTTCGCATTTCCGCGCTGATATTATAGGACAAGTATTTGTTTTCTTTATTTTAACAGTAGCGGCAGCAGAATCAGCGATTGGTTTAGCTATCTTAGTCGTGCTCTTCCGAAACAAAAATACTATCAATGTTGCTGAATTAGATAGTATGAAAGGCTAAAAGCACAAGAACCTGTCATTTTATTTTTTAGAGAGCATGAGACATTATGCAAAATGTGTATTTAACCATTGTTCTAGCTCCTTTGATTGGTTCAATCATTGCGGGCTTATTTAATGTAAGACGTGAAGTAGCGCATAGTGTCACAATCGGCGGTGTTGCTATTGCGTGTCTTCTCTCTCTGTATACGTTTAAACATATTATTTTTGACCATGGCGAAGTTTTTAATCAAACTTTATATACATGGTTAGTTGCAGGAAATATTCGGTTTGAAGTCGGCTTTTTAGTCGATGCTTTAACAGCAACCATGATGGTGGTTGTTACATTTGTATCTTTAATGGTGCATATTTATACCGTCGGTTACATGGAAGAAGACCCCGGCTATCAACGTTTCTTTAGTTATATTTCATTATTTACGTTCTCAATGTTAATGTTAGTAATGTCAAATAACTTTTTACAACTCTTTTTTGGTTGGGAAGCCGTTGGTTTAGTTTCTTATTTATTAATTGGTTTCTGGTTTAATAAAGAAACCGCTATTTATGCAAACTTAAAAGCCTTTTTAGTGAATCGCGTAGGAGATTTTGGTTTCTTATTAGGTATCGCATTAGTTTTAATGTATTTTAATACATTAAATTATAGTGAAGTATTTCAACAAGTTAATCAATTTGCAACAACAACTATTCATTTAATTCCTAATGCTGAATGGTCATTAATCACCGTAATTTGTATTTTATTATTCATTGGTGCAATGGGTAAATCAGCACAAGTTCCTTTACATGTATGGTTGCCTGACTCCATGGAAGGTCCTACGCCTATTTCTGCGTTAATCCACGCAGCAACAATGGTGACAGCAGGGATTTTCATGGTTGCACGGATGTCTCCCTTATTTGAATTAAGTGAAACCGCTTTAAGTTTCATTTTAGTGATTGGTTCTATTACGGCTTTATTCATGGGCTTCTTAGGTTTAATCCAAAATGATATTAAACGGGTAGTTGCTTACTCTACTTTATCTCAGTTAGGGTACATGACTGTTGCATTAGGAGCTTCCGCTTATGGCGCAGCAATTTTCCACTTAATGACTCACGCCTTCTTCAAAGCTTTGTTATTCTTGGCGGCGGGTTCTGTGATTATTGCAATGCACCACGAACAAGACATTCGTAATATGGGTGGTTTGCGTAAATATATGCCAATTACTTATATTACTTCGTTAATTGGTTCATTAGCCTTAATTGGTTTCCCTGGCTTCGCAGGTTTCTATTCTAAAGATGCCATTATTATGGCTGTAGAACATGCTGAACGTGCAGGCTCTGGCTTTGCTTATTTTGCTGTATTATTGGGTGTATTCATCACAGCATTGTATAGCTTCCGGATGTTCTTCCTCGTATTCCACGGCAAAGAACGGATGGACCATCACACGCAAGAGCATTTACATGAAACGCCTTGGGTTGTGACTTTACCTTTAGTGTTATTAGCCATTCCCTCTGTGGTTATTGGTGCGATTGGTATTGGTCCAATGTTATTCCATGATTATTTCCATGAAGCTATTTTCATTAAACCTGAACACAATCCCTTTGGTGACCATTTCCATGGAATTGTTGCCTTTACTCTACACGGCATGATGGGCTTACCTTTCTGGTTTGCGATGGCTGGTTTAGCCTCAGCTTACTTCTTGTATATGGTTAAACCTGAATTGCCTGCCTTCTTCAAAGAGAAATTTGCTGTTATTTACACCATTTTTGAAAATAAATACGGTTTTGACCGTTTTAATGAATGGTTCTTTGCAGCAGGAACTCGGCGGGTAGGAAATGCTTTATGGAGTATTGGGGATGTTAAAATTATTGACGGTTTAGCAGTCAATGGTTCTGCCCAAGTGGTTGGTTGGACTGCACATGTTATGCGCTATCTCCAAACAGGATATCTCTATCACTATGCTTTTGCGATGATTATCGGTTTAGCAGTGTTATTGGGCGTGTTTGTTCTTTCAGGTTCAATGTAAGAAGGAAAGTCGGATGTTTACAGATTTGCCGTTACTGAGTTTATTACTATGGTTGCCCATTTTAGGAGGCATCTGGGTATTAGCCGCTGGTCCTTCACTTGCGCGCCCAATTGCTTTATTTGTGGCAATTGCAACCTTTGTTTTATCGTTACCGCTTTATTTTGAGTTTGATACCACGACTGCCGCCATGCAATTTGCTGAAAAAGCACCATGGATTCCAATGTTGGGTATTAACTACTACTTAGGTGTAGATGGTTTTTCTGTACCTTTGATTATCTTAACGACTTTTACCACTATTTTAGTGATATTAGCAGGTTGGGAAGTTATTCAATATAAAGTAGGACATTACATGGCAGCTTTCTTAATCATGGAAGGTATCATGATTGGGGTATTTTCTGCTTTAGATGCAATTTTATTCTATGTATTGTGGGAAGCGATGTTAATTCCAATGTTTGTTATCATTGGGATTTGGGGGGGAGAACGTCGGGTATATGCGACCATTAAATTCTTCCTCTATACCTTCTTAGGTTCTGTATTCATGTTAGTGGCATTGTTATATTTAGCTGACAAATCCAATAGTTTCTCTATTTTGGATTACCACAAACTTGCATTGCCGATGGATGTACAAATCATTATTTTCCTCGCTTTCTTAGTTGCTTTTGCGGTAAAAGTACCGATGTGGCCAGTCCATACATGGTTACCCGATGCGCACGTTGAAGCACCTACAGGCGGTTCTGTTATTTTGGCAGCTATCATGTTGAAATTAGGAACTTACGGTTTCTTACGTTTCAGCTTACCTATTACGCCAGATGCCAGCCGTGAATTAGATTGGTTAATGATTACCTTATCGTTAATTGCGATTGTTTACATTGGTTTTGTTGCCATTGTACAAAAAGACATGAAGAAACTGATTGCATACTCCTCCATTTCACACATGGGCTTTGTAACATTAGGATTTTTCTTAGCATTTGGTATTTTTGAAAATCCAAATTTAGCAAATGAAGTGGCTATGAGTGGCGCGATTTTAGGGATGAGTGGTGCAATTGTACAAAGCGTTTCTCACGGTTTCATTTCAGGCGCAATGTTCTTATGCGTTGGTGTGTTATATGACCGTATGCACAGCCGTCAAATTGCAGATTACGGTGGTGTCGCTAATGTAATGCCTCGTTTCGCAATGTTTGCGGTTTTATTTGGGATGGCAAATTCTGGTTTACCAGGTACATCAGGCTTCGTTGGCGAATTCATGGTGATTTTAAGTAGTATGCAATCTAACTTCTGGATTGCTTTCTTAGCAGCAACCACCTTGTTATTAGGCGCAGCTTATACCTTATGGATGGTCAAACGGGTTATTTTCGGCAAAATTGGTAATGACCATGTTGCTGAATTGACTGATATTAATGCGCGTGAAACTTTGATTTTAACCTTGTTAGCAATCATGGTTTTATGGTTAGGGATTTATCCTGCACCTTTATTAGAAGTCACCCAAGCTACCGTGCAAAATTTATTAGAGCATATTTCTAATTCCAAAGTGATGTAAGAGAGGAATAACCGCAATGTTTTCAGTCAGTGATTTAGCTTTTCTCGCACCTGAGATTTTTTTGCTGGTAATGGCTTCGCTCATTTTGGTTGTTGATGCTTATTTACCAGAAAATTTACGCAATCTTACTTATCAATTTTCACAAGCTGCTTTAATTGGTACAGCTTTATTAGTCGTAGCAGTGCAACCCGAACAAAAAACGGTTGTATTAAATGGCATGTATGTCAGCGACACAATGGGCGGTATTTTAAAGTTATTTGTGGCTTTGATTGTATTTTTAGCCTTTTTATATTCGCGGGTTTATTTACAAACGCATAAATTATTTAAAGGCGAGTTTTTCGTACTTGGTTTATTTGCCACTTTAGGCATGTTAGTGATGGTTTCTGCTCATAACTTATTAATGATTTACTTAGGTTTAGAGTTGATGTCACTGTCCTTATATGCAATGGTTGCAATGCAACGTGATGACAGTGCAGCGACTGAAGCGGCGATGAAATATTTCATTTTAGGCGCAATTGCTTCAGGGATGTTGTTATATGGTATCTCCATGCTGTATGGCATCACGGGCACTTTAGATTTACAAGCTTTAACAACTGCATTACAACAAGCTAAAGGTGAAAATCATACCGTTGCTATTTACGGTTTAGTCTTTATTTTAGTCGGTTTAGCTTTCAAATTTGGTGCTGTACCTTTCCACATGTGGGTGCCTGATGTCTATCAAGGTTCTCCTACAGCCATCACCTTATTTTTAAGCAGTGCGCCTAAAATTGCCGCTTTTGCGATGTTAATGCGCTTACTTGTAGATGGTATGCAGCCTTTACATGATACTTGGCAACAAATCTTAATTATCTTATCCATCTTATCAATGGTGATTGGTAATGTTGTCGCGATTGCGCAAACTAACTTAAAACGGATGTTTGCCTACTCTACAATTTCTCACGTTGGCTTTTTATTCTTAGGCGTGTTATCAGGTACGCCTACAGGCTACGCTGCTTCTATGTTCTACACTTTAGTTTATACTTTAATGAGTGTGGGCGGTTTTGCAGTTATCCTGTTATTAAGCCGTGAAGGATTTGAAGCCGATAATTTAGAAGATTATAAAGGCTTATATGAGCGCAACAGTTGGTATGCCGCGATTATGGCAATGGTATTATTGTCAATGGCTGGCGTTCCTCCCATGTTAGGCTTCTGGGCAAAATGGGCAGTGTTAGCAGAAATCGTTTCTCAAGGGATGATTTGGTTAGCCATTGTTTCCGTTTTATTCTCAGTCATTGGTGCATACTATTATTTACGCGTTATCAAAATCATGTATTTTGATAAACCTAACGAAAATATGCCCACCATTGAAGCTGCATGGGATATGCGTTTAATGTTAAGTATTAATGGATTGGCTATTTTAGCTTTAGGGATTGCCCCCGCTCCATTATTAGCTTTATGCTTAAGCAGCGTTGGTATTGCTAACTAAGTGTTAGAATGTTGTGATTAGATAAGATAGTGCTAAAGTCGCTCAACGATTTTGGCACTATCTTTTTTTATCCAGCACAAATTCATCTCTTAGTTTATATTAGGGTTGATTGACGATAATTGTGTTTTCTGAATTTTTAGTAAAGTAATAATAAAAAGCATTGTTTTATCGTTTTTCCCCTATCTTAGTTTCCCCAAATTTATTTATAATTCAACTTTACCGTCGGTAATCACAGCTCACGTTTTCTTAAATCTGATTGCCTCAATGCCCATTAACAGCATTGAATTTACGCTGTAGTGTTTTCTCCTGCAAAATAAATGACATATCTAACCGATTTATTTATAACCGACTTGATTAAAAACCATTATGTTTAAACGCTTTCGCGGAATGTTTTCTACCGACCTTTCCATCGACTTAGGCACAGCAAATACGTTAATTTACGTTAAATCAAAAGGAATCGTGCTTAATGAACCTTCAGTTGTTGCTATTCGGCAAGGACGCGAAGGAAATGGCGCAAAAATTGTTGCCGCTGTTGGCTTAGAAGCTAAACAAATGTTAGGTCGTACACCGGGTAACATCACAGCAATTCGTCCTTTAAAAGAAGGGGTGATTGCTGATTTCACAATCACTGAAAAAATGTTGCAATCTTTTATTCGTAAAGTTCATGCAACAAAATTTTTACATCCCAGTCCCCGTGTTCTAATTTGTGTTCCTTGCGGTTCTACTCAAGTTGAACGTCGTGCAATTCGTGAATCTGCACAAGGTGCGGGTGCACGGGAAGTTTATTTAATTGATGAACCGATGGCAGCCGCGATTGGGGCAGGAATGCCTGTCAGCGAACCTACAGGCTCAATGGTTTTAGATATTGGTGGTGGTACAACGGAAGTAGGCGTATTGTCACTCAATGGCGTTGTTTATGCGGATTCTATTCGCGTTGGCGGTGACCGTTTTGATGAAGCCATTGTCAATTATGTGCGTCGTCATTACAGTACATTGATTGGTGAAGCCACTGCTGAACGCATTAAACACGAAATTGGCTCTGCTTACCAAGGTAAAGAAATTCGTGAAATTTATGTGCGCGGACGTAACCTTGCTGAAGGGATTCCACGGAGCTTCAAATTAAATAGCAATGAAGTTTTAGAAGCCTTGCAAGAGCCTTTACAACAAATTGTTGGCGCAGTTAAAACCGCTTTGGAAAAAATTCCACCCGAATTAGGTTCAGATATTGCTGAACGTGGCATGGTTTTAACAGGCGGCGGAGCCTTGTTATCAGGTATTGACCGCTTATTGATGGAAGAAACAGGATTACCCGTCATTATTGCCGATGACCCATTAACCTGCGTTGCGCGGGGCGGTGGACGCGCCTTAGAAATCATCGATGAAAAAGGTATTGATGTTTTCTCCTTAGAATCCTAAATCTAAAAATCCCCCATTTTTGGGGGATATTTCCCTAGATTAAGAGGACTGTGCCATTAAATCGCTGTTTAATCAAACAAAATCACCAATTTTAAAAGCAATTTTATTGGTTGGGCTTTCTATTGGTTTGATGATGGCAGACCATCATAAAGTAAGCTACGTCCCATTAATCCGTACCTATCTTGCTGTTCCTATTTATTTTTTACAATACGTTGTAGATTTTCCCGTGCGGTTTGCACAATTTGCTTCGGAAACTTTTAAAACGCGTTATCAATTACTGGAAGATAACCGATTATTGCAAGAAGAAAATTTGCAATTACGGGTTGTTTTGCAAAAATTTGACGATTTACATCATGAAAATGAACGTTTACGTCAATTATTAGGCTCATCTTCTCAAATTGGTGAGAAAATTTTAATTGCTGAAGTATTATCGACGGACATTGACCCATTTGCCCGTAAATTAGTGATTAATAAAGGGGCTTTTCATGGCGTGAATGACGGACAAGCATTATTAGATGCACACGGTGTGATTGGACAAGTGACGCATGTTGCGCCCTTTTCGAGTATCGTTACGTTGATTACAGACCCCAGTCATGCTTTACCTGTGCAACTTCTGCGTACAGGATTGCGGACAATTGCAGTGGGGATGGGGGCAGTTAATCGTCTGAATTTACTTTATTTACCTAATAACGCAGATATTCAAGTTGGCGATAAAATTGTGACTTCCGCGCTTGGCGAACAATTCCCCGTTGGTTATCCAGTAGGGGAAGTGGTTGAAGTTAATTTAGATATTGGACAACCTTATGCACAAGTGCAAGCCATTCCTATTGCGCTATTAGAACGGAATCGTGAAGTTTTATTAGTTTGGCATCAACGCCCTAATACCAATGGCACAGCAGAAGCGTTAACAAACCCAACAACGCCGCCAACTGCCCCTGAAAATATTCCCCCTGTGCCTCCTACGCCGCCCGCCACAGAATCAAATCATACAACCCCCCAGCGTGGACGGGAGCAATAATGGAAAAACCACAAGGAACATGGGTCATCATACTGACTTTTTTACTGGCTTTCGTCTTTGCGATTTTACCCCTGCCTAGCTGGGCATCCATTTGGCGACCCGAATGGATTATGATGGTATTAGTCTATTGGTGTATTGCGTTACCTGAGCGCGTTAGTATTGGCATTGGTTGGTTAGTTGGTTTATTACATGATGTTGTCAACGATACTTTATTGGGACAACACGCGCTTAGTTTAAGTATTGCTGCCTTTTTAGCCGTACATTTTCATCGTCAAATACGCATGTTTCCATTATGGCAACAAGCTATTTTTATTTTTTTTGTGGTTACATTTAGCCAATTGCCCGTTATTTGGTTGCGGGGTATGTTGGGACATCCTATTTTAAGCTGGACAGTATTTTACCCAGCCGTTAGTAGCATGATTTTATGGACATGGTTATTTATCATCTTGCGGGATTTACGCCGTTTTTATCAAGTTAGTTGATAACAATGCGTATGCAAAGATTAGATTTTACTCAAGATTCAATTAGCAATTTAAAAAAGAAACAAGATGGTTTTACCCTGTTAGAAGCCATTGTCGCGCTTGTGTTATTATCTACCATTGGTTTAAGTTTGCTTAGTTGGTTGAATAGCAATTTAATCAGTTTACAACGCGTACAAGCTGCGGAACAGCGAGCAACTGTAACACGCAATGCGTTGGAATTTATTGAGGTGCTTAATCCAATGTTGCAGCCGCAAGGACAACAAGTATTAGGAAATTATCAATTAACATGGCAAGCTGAATTAGTCACCGATGCGCGAGATACAATTGATTCGTTTTATGGCACAGCGGGATTTTATAAAGTGGGACTCTATGCGGTTAATGTTGAAATTTATCAGCAACAACAACTTATTACACGTTTTGTAGTACGGCAAGTTGGATTTGAGCAAGTACGAAAGCCTTCTCTTGGAGATTTTTAACCGTGGCACGCGGTTTTACCTTGCTTGAGACTTTAGTAGTCTTAGTGATTAGCAGTTTAATTTTTTTAATTTTATTGCAAATCTTTCTTTATTTACTGAATTTAAATCAACGTATTGTTATACAACGTGATAATCAACCCCTTTATTTACTGCAAGAAATGTGGTTTAGACAAACCACAGAAGCACTGGTTGCACAATATACGGATATTCAAAGTCCGTATGTTTTTAAAGGTAATGCCGAACAATTTTCTGGGATGACTATTGCGTCTTTAACGCATGAATCTGGCGTACCTTATGGCTTCTCATGGCAATTAGTGCGCGAAAAGGATAAAACGATTTTGCGTTATCAAGATGAAACGGGGCAAAATTGGGATATTATGCACTGGCAAGGCAAGGTCGGCGAGTTTCGTTATATTGGTTATGATGGACAGCCGCGTAGTGAATGGACATTAGAAATCAATTCGTCTTTATTGAATGAAAACCCGTTTGCGGTCATTCCACAGTTGCCGATGGCGATTACTTTGACTGCGGAACAACAGCGACAGCCTGTATTATGGTGGGTAAAAATTAAAGGGCGTTTATTACCGCGTATTGATTACCGTTTGCTAGATTTAGATTAAAATGAAACAATTGGTACGCCAACAAGGTTTTTTATTAGTTGCGGTCATTTGGTTTTTGCTGATAATTACCCTACTTGTCAGCTTTTTTGTCGCTCAAGTTGATAGCGTCGTGCAAACTGCGCAAACCATTCAAGCCCAAACTCAAGCCCAAGTAGAAATTCATACGACTAAAGCAACTGTTTTGTATTTATTAGCGACCGAGCGATTTTTAACAACAGGTTTAAATTTACCCACCGCTGAATTGAACAATACAGGACAAATTGTCGTTAATCGCGCCGATGAAAGCATGGATGAATACGGTAATATTTCCTTTACTCCAACGGGACGACAATTATTTTTTGATGACACTGCGTATCGAGGTAGTGGACAAGCACGGTTTGCAATTCAAGATGAAGGGGGGTTAATTAGTCTAAACCATTGGGCACAAAATACTTATTTTCGCTTATTTGGTTTGCTGGGGATTCCGTCAGAATCTTATGGTACATTGTTAGATAAATTATTAGATTATACTGATTTAGATAATTTAGCGCGGCTTAATGGCGCGGAACGTGATGACTATAAAAAAGCGAATTTAGCTGAACCTTCAAATCGTTTATTATTAACAGTATTACAAACTAAACAGTTGATAGAATGGCGTGACCGTCCTGAATTATGGCAAACTCCACGTTGGTTGCAAAATACTACGATTGCCTCAATTAGTTATCCGAATTTGAATACTGCGCCCGCACTGGTTTTGCAAGCAGCATACGGTTTAAATACTGAAGCCGCCGAGCGGATTGTGCAAGGACGCAAGCAATTTCCTATTGCTTGGTTGCAACAAGCACAAGAACTGGGTGGAATGCCAATTATGGGCGTTGATGAAGAAAGTTTAACTATTTTTCCGTCAACTTATTTACGCTTGACCTTTTGGCATCCTGCTTTAGGGGATGTACAACGCTTGCATTTGTATTTAACTCCTAGTCAAGAGCCTGTTCCTTGGCGCGTAGAATATGCTCATAGATTGCCGTTAAAATCGCTTTATGAGGCATTGCCTTTAACTCATGTTCAAACTGAATTTTTCCCAAGCCCGTTACCTACACACTAAAAAAGGTGTAGAACAATTACCTTCTGTCAACTATCAAGCCGCACAGTGGATAGTTGCACGGCAATTATGTTATTATCATTTGTTTGATTTAAAAGAGATTCCACAAAATCGTTGGAATGAAGTATTTGCGCATTGGTTGGCGCAGTGGAGTCCATTAACGGATTACGGTAGCTATATTGTCTGGCGTGGACATGTCGCGCAAGTGTGGATTTGGCAACAGTCGCAAGTAGAAACTGAACAACAAACGCTTGGTATTAAAACGATAACGGTTATTCCAGAACCGTTACTCTATTCACCTATGCCTTCTACGCCTTATTCTGAGATACGATTATTAGCGTGCTGTGAAGGGGTTGAGGGGCAATTGTGGCAAGCGGGCATATTAATCGGCAGTCGCTGGTGGCAGCAACCGCCGCCGTTAAAAACATGGAATCGCTTTTTACGCGAACACGGACAAAGTTCAGTTACTGAATTGCCGCCACTCACTACCCATGCTTTTTTAACTAAACCTTGGGCAAAAGCAAAGCGTTTACATGCTAATTTAGGGCAGTTTTTTGAATGGGGTGCTGTTGCTGCTGTGATTGCGGGCGTTGCGCTTGCAGCATGGCAATGGTTATCGATTGTCAAACTACAAGACAAAATTGAACAATTGCTCACACAACAAACAGAATTACAAAATCAAGCGACTCCTTTAGTCACTTACCGTAACGCAGCATTAGCAGATAAACGTATTATTGAAAAAATTATCAGTTTTAATGCTTTACCTCAGCAATTAACTTTATTTGCAACCGTTGCCGAAAAATTACCGCAACAAGCAAAATTAGTGGAATGGCAATATCAAAGTGGACGATTACGCTTTACTGTAGAAGCTCCTTTTATTGACCCGCGTTTTTATGTCAATACTTATCAGGCGATTCCGATGTTTAAAGAAGTCAGTTCTGAAATGGGTAGAAGTACCAATCAAATCATTTTAACCATGCAAGTGATTACTGTTAGCGGGATAAGTTGAGTTACTCATGGGGCAATTATGGACAGAGTTACGCACAAATATCCGCTTACAAGCTGGGCTTGTAGCAATTATTATCATTTTAGTAACCTATGGTTTGCTCAGTTTAGATGAATATCGTTTAAAGCTTATCAAAGACTTAGGACAGCAACACCAGCGGCTAGCCCAATTAAGCGGTGTTGTAGCACAAACAGAATGGCAACAACGAGCAGAAGCTTCCCGCGCTTTACGGGTGCAATTAGAAGATAAATTATGGAAGGCTAACACGATAGGATTAGCGCAAGCGAATTTTCAAGCATGGCTAGAAAATAATGTGCGTAAACATGTCCCTGAAGCCCGTTTTAGAGTTGATACACCGATAGAGATTCAACAAGAATCAATGAATTTGTGGCAAATTAAAGCCCAAATTGACGGCATTTTCTTATTTAGCAAAGTTAATGAGTTACTGCTTAATATTGCGAATCAGCAGCAATGGGTGATTGTTGACCGTTT
The DNA here is from genome assembly GCA_964555395.1 of uncultured Thiotrichaceae bacterium. GTDB lineage: Bacteria > Pseudomonadota > Gammaproteobacteria > Beggiatoales > Beggiatoaceae > CAZKST01. The sequence continues at coordinate 42,166 of CAZKST010000003.1, forward strand.
AGAAACCCGTCAATCGGGCAATGATTTACGCCTAACTTTAGTGTTAAGTGTCTATTTTCTTTTGCCAGCAAAGTCTTAAAATGCTAAAACATCGTTATCTTAAACTGATATTAGTGACACTGCTGGGGAGTATTGCGGCTATCTTAATTAATCAATATTGGCTAGTCGAACTCCCCATTATCACTGCTGATAACTTGACAGCAACGCCAATGGCTGAATGGACATTGCCTAAATTAACTCCAGATAATGTACAACCTGCGTATGACAAGTTAAAAAAACAAAGTCCGTGGGGACCAGAAAAAACGGCGGATGGGCAAAATAAAGAAGCTAAAACAGCCGATAAACCCAAAGAAAGTCTTTGGAAATTAGCGGGCATTATTCAAGAAGGTGATAAACGCTATGCTCTCTTAGCTTCAGAAAATAATGAATTTAAACGTTATGCAGCTAATGAAACGCTTCCTAATGGTACAGTTTTATTAAAAATCGCTGAAAATACAATAGAACTTAAAAACAATGATACAGTGACAAGCTTACAACTGTATGCTGTACTACCTAAAACACCTTAATTTTATATTTTCCATGTCAAAGTTTTCTCAATTTATTGTCTTGTTTGCCGTCAGTTTACTGGTGAGTAGTTGCGGTTACTATAAACCCTTACCAAAACAATTATATGCCCCTGAGTTGTTAAGAGAGCCACAACCCAATAATGCTACGCCTACGCCTGTTGAATTAGACAACACAGAACCGCGTCCACAAATTAAATTTGAAAACACACCACACTCTCCAGCGATGAATGAAGTTGTTAATACTATCGCCGATTTACCGCCGCTCACTTTTAATGTTAAAAATCCAATCAGTTTAAATATTGAAAATTTACCCTTACCCGCCTTTATTAACGAGGTGTTTGGGAATTTATTACGCTTATCTTTTGATGTTGACCCTGCATTGAAAGAACAAAAAGATTTAGTGACTTTACGCATTACAGAAGCTGTTGAACCACAACAACTCTATGACATGGCGCAGCAGGTACTTGATAATTATGGCGTTAAAATTTTGCGGCAAGCTAAACTATTGCGTTTTATGCCCGCAACTAAAGCGACAGGCGCAGAACCGCCACTTCTGATTAGTGGGCGGACTTTGCCCAGCGTACCAATGTCGCACCGTCCAATTTTCCAATTTGTGCCGCTCGATGTCGTGCCGAGCGCGCAAGTCAGTCAATGGCTGACCACGATTTACTCCAATCCTAAATTAACCGTGGGACAAGATGGCTTTAGAAATGCGATTGTATTGATTGGACCGCCCGAATTAGTACGGCAAGCAGCGGAAACGGTTAAATTCTTAGACCAACCTTTCATGATTGGACAATTTAGCACTCGTATCGAACCAGTCTTTTTAAGTGCAGATGAATTAGCTAAACAATTAACGCAGGTGTTGCAAACACAAGGCTATACGGCAAGTCGCAGTTTTGTATTTTTACCGATTGCCAGTATTAATGTTGTGATTGCATTTACGGCAAATAATGCAATTTTAGAATTAGTCAAACAATGGTCACGCAAATTAGACGCGCCTGGACATCTAAACGCCAAAGAAACAGGAATTTTCTTTTATCCTGTGCAACATACTAAAGCGGAAAATTTAGCGGCTGTCCTTTCCCCCTTGCTCAGTGGAATTGAAATTAAAGCGACGACAGCCCCCGCAGCACCCGCCAGTAATCCCAATGCAGCAAATACCGCCGCGCCACAAGGGGCTTCCAGACCTGTTAATATGAGTGCAGGTAATGGCAGTCAAATTGTGATTGAACCAACTAGCAATACTTTGTTATATCAAGGGAATGCAGAAAATTGGGTACGCTTATTACCGATTTTACAAAAACTTGACCAACCCGCAAAACAAGTTTTACTTGAAGCAACGATTGCTGAAGTGACTTTAGACGACAGCGAACAATTTGGCATTGAATGGCTATTGCGCGGCATGGGTTTAAACGATTTAAATGGTACATTAAGCACAACAGCTTTACCGGTGGGCGGCAGTGGCTTAACTTATATTTTTGATAATAATGGACAAACCCGCGCTTTACTCAATGCTTTTGCTTCGAATACTAAAGTGACGGTACTGTCTACACCGCGTATCATGGTAAAAAGTGGCGAAGCCGCGTCAATTAACGTTGGCGATGAAGTGCCGATTGTAACCAGTCAAGCCAGTGATTCTTCTACTGTTTCCAATGGTACATCTGCTATTTTGCAACAAATTCAATACCGACGCACAGGGATTACTTTAGATGTCACGCCCACTGTCCACGCGGGCAATCATGTTGACTTAGAAATTTCGCAATCTGTCAGTCGCGCTGCTGAAAACTCGACCAGCGGAGTCGACTCACCGATTATTGCCAATCGCAGCATCACGACTAAACTAGGCTTAACTGACGGCGGTTCATTAATGATGGCGGGCTTAATTGACAGCTCATTGAATCAAGGACAAAGTGGCGTACCAATTTTAAAAGACATTCCTATTTTAGGCAGCTTATTCCGTACACAATCTTATGGTTCTTCACGGCGTGAATTGATTTTATTAATCGTCCCGTATGTCATTAACAACAACCATGATGCGCAAGACATCACCGACGCATTTAAACAACGCTTAAGCATTGATTTTTCGATTACAGACAAAAAACAATAGTTTCACAAAGAACCGACACGCTTATGAAACCCAAAATTTTAGTGACTGGTGCAGATGGTTTTATTGGCTCACATTTAGTTGAAGCCTTAGTTGAACGCGGTTATCCCGTCAAAGCCTTTGTGCTGTACAACTCTTTCAATAACTGGGGCTGGTTAGATACCGTTTCCCCTGAAATTTTAGCCAATGTAGAAATTTTCAGCGGCGATGTGCGCGACCCGTTCGGCGTAAAAACGGCAATGCAAGGCTGCGAAGCCGTCCTTCATTTAGCCGCACTGATTGCCATTCCCTACTCGTATCATTCGCCTGACACTTATGTCGACACCAATATCAAAGGCACGTTACACATTCTACAAGCCGCCCGCGAATTGGGTTTGCATAAAGTGATTCACACCTCAACCAGTGAAGTATATGGCACAGCCCGCTTTGTACCGATTACTGAAGAGCATCCCTTACAAGGTCAATCGCCCTACTCCGCGACCAAAATTGCAGCTGACCAACTTGCATTTTCTTACTATACCTCGTTTAATGTTCCCGTGACGATTATTCGCCCGTTTAATACTTACGGACCGCGTCAATCTGCCCGCGCCGTGATTCCGACGATAATCACCCAAATTGCCAATGGACAACGTACATTAAAATTAGGTGCGCTGCATCCCACCCGCGATTTTAACTTTGTCAAAGATACGGTGAATGGATTCATTGCCGCGTTGGAAAGCGCACAAGGTGCGGGCGAAGTGATTAATTTAGGTAGCAATTATGAAATTTCTATCGGTGATACCGTAAAACTCATTGCCGAAGTGATGAATGCCGATGTAGAAATTACTGAAGAAAGCGCACGCCTCCGCCCAGAAAAAAGCGAAGTTGAACGCTTATGGGCAGATAATCGCAAAGCAAAACAACTGCTTAATTGGCAACCTGAATACGCAACCCGCGAAGGCTTTAAACGGGGCTTACAACAAACGGCGGACTGGTTTACCCAAGCACACAATTTAAAAGCTTACAAATCCAATATTTACAACTTATAATCATGCTTGATACTGCTGCGATAGTCACCACTTTAAAAAACTGCCTGCCTGCGTCTGATGCGTTAATTGCCCTACACGAACCCCGTTTCGCGGGCAAAGAATGGGACTATGTCAAAGAATGTTTAGACACGGGCTGGGTTTCTTCCGTGGGCAAATTCGTAACACAATTTGAGCAAAACCTCGCTGAATTTACAGACATTCCGCACGCTGTGGCAACCATGAACGGCACCGCCGCCTTACATATTGCCTTGCAACTCGCAGGCGTACAAGCAGGTGAGGAAGTGCTTACACCAACGCTCACCTTCATTGCAACGACGAACGCCATTGCTTACTGCAACGCCGTCCCACATTTTATTGATAGCACCGAACGCACTTTAGGTGTTGCGCCCGAAGCATTAGCGGATTATTTACAAAGCATTAGCGACATTCGCCACGGCGTATGCTATAACAAATTTAGCAATCGCCCGATTCGTGCTTTAATGGTCATGCACACGTTTGGGCATCCTGTTGAATTAGACGAATTACTAGAAATTTGTCAACGTTATCATCTTGTTTTAATTGAAGATGCGGCGGAAGCTTTAGGCTCATACTACAAACAACGCCATGTAGGACGACACGGACTTTTATCAACCCTCAGTTTTAACGGCAATAAAGTTGTTACAACAGGCGGTGGTGGTGCAATTCTCAGTTGCGACGAAAAACTAGCCAAACACGCTAAACATTTGACAACAACCGCAAAAGTGCCACACGCATGGCGATTTGACCATGATGCTATTGGCTACAACTACCGTTTACCGAATATTAACGCTGCTTTAGGCTGTGCGCAATTAGAACAACTTCCTGATTTTTTAGCTAAAAAACGACAACTTGCTGCACATTATCAACAAATTTTTGCAAACGTTGAAGGTGTAAAACTCTTTCACGAACCGCCAGAAACATGCAGTAATTATTGGCTAAATGTTTTGTTATTAGATGAGCAATATGCTGAAAAACGCGATGAATTGTTACAACTGACTAATTCACAAGGTATTATGACTCGTCCGCTCTGGACATTACAACATAAACTCCCCATGTATCAACACAGCCCCAAAATGCCGACCCCGATTGCGGAAAGTTTGGAAGCAAGATTGATTAATGTGCCGAGTAGTGCCATTTTAATATAAAGGAAGTTTTCATGGATAATCAAAAGTATGAGTGGGATAAATCCTATCAAAATTTAGATAATTTTGTATTTTATCCGCATGAAGAAGTTATTCGTTTTGTTTCTAAATTTATTAGGGCGTGTCATCAAAGGATAAAAGAGCTATTCTAAAGGGATTAAAAAACATC
>CAZKST010000004.1:0-25372 GCA_964555395.1 uncultured Thiotrichaceae bacterium
CTTGCACGCTAGCCTTGTTGATGGGCTTCCTTACGTCAGCCCATCCTACTTTTATTTGAGCTGCGCAACTTCTATTGCTGTTTAAATTGATTAAAGTTGAATTTTCTAAATTTAAAAATTATTCTTTATGTAAATTAAGAAAATTGTGTAAATTACGGTTCAGATAAAAAAACCTGAATACCGTTAAAAAACCTTTAAAAACAGCATCTCTTACAAACGGAAAATTTAATGAAAATTAAACATATTGCATTCGGTTTATTAATGCTCCCTTTATCTGCCTACAGTGCAAGTTTTGATTGTGAAAAAGCCAGCACTTTAATTGAAAATGCTATTTGTAACGATACTGAATTATCTACTTTAGATGATTCTTTACTGTTCACTTACAAACAAGCTTTGGCTAAAGCGGGTAATTCAGAAAACATAAAACAAGACCAAAAAAACTGGTTAAAAAACACCCGCAATAAATGTAAAAATGTGGATTGCTTAAAAAAAGTTTATCAAGAACGCATTGAGCTTTTAAATGATGTCAGCAATTTTAGTTCAAGTATTTCTCAACAAAGCGTTAATGATTTACCTACTAAAATTGGAAAATGCGCTGATTCCTTTGTGGCGGAAAAAACCACTCGGTTTGAAGATGCTGTGCCAGGTGAAGCGGGGGGAGAGGTCAATATTAGTTTTGCAAATGGATTAGGCGTTTATATTACCGAAGTTCCTTATTTATCCAATGACGCAAATCCTGATAAACACTTGTATCACTCTCAAGATTTTGTAAAAGGCGATAAAGTCAAAATTTGCTTAATCTCAGTTCCACAAGAATGTCCCCCAGGCGATGAGCGCGGCAAAGCTTATTCCGTCACCAATTATAAAAACAAGAAAACTTTTAGCGGCGTTGATTCTTGGCATTCCTGTGGCGGCGCATAGTTAAAATTTCTGCCTTTGCTCTAAAAAGTGAGTGAATGCCGTCTTTAAAACCACAGGACGGCATATCTTAAGATTACAAAAATTTCAATGCTTAACGTCATTAAAACCTTTTTTAATAGTCATATTCTCCTTGCGTATCTAAGCAACAGTGCTTAACATGACTCCTTTATTTCTGCGTGATATTCAACCCCTTTTTGCTATTTAAGCAATCATTCATCCCATTCGTTGAAAAAACGCTGATTTTTCAGAACCTATTACTAACTAAAATCATAAATTTATTGTATTTTTGAGGATATTATGCGTAGTCATTATTGCGGAGCATTAAACGAAAGCCATATTAGCCAAACTGTGACCCTGTGCGGATGGGTACATCGGCGGCGTGACCACGGCGGGGTCATTTTTATCGACTTACGCGACCGTGAAGGCTTAGTGCAAGTAGTATTTGACCCCGATACGCAAGCTGCTTTTGCCACCGCTGAACGGGTGCGTAGTGAATATGTATTGCGAATTGAAGGGGTTGTGCGTGCACGTCCCGCAGGAACAGAAAATGCGGATTTGCATTCAGGTAAAGTTGAAGTGTTAGGTAAACACTTAGAAATTTTCAATGCTTCTGAAACGCCACCGTTCCAAATTGATGAAGTTGAATTAAATGAAGAAGTGCGTTTGCGTTATCGCTATTTAGATTTACGCCGTCCAATGATGCAAGAACGGTTTAAATTGCGGGCAAAAACCACCCGTTTTTTACGCAACTTTTTAGATAATAACGGCTTTATGGATTTAGAAACGCCTGTGTTGACTAAAGCCACGCCTGAAGGCGCGCGGGATTATCTCGTGCCTAGCCGTGTGCATCCGGGTGAATTTTTCGCTTTACCTCAATCTCCTCAATTATTCAAGCAGTTATTAATGATGGCGGGGATGGATAGATATTATCAAGTTGCGCGTTGTTTCCGTGATGAAGATTTGCGCGCTGACCGTCAGCCTGAATTTACGCAGTTAGATATTGAAATGTCTTTTATTGATGAAAACATGATTTGCGGTTTAATGGAAGACATGATTCGTCGCTTATTTAAAGAAGTGATTGATGTTGAATTGCCTGCACAATTCCCTGTAATGACTTATGCGGAAGCCGTTTCCCGTTATGGTATTGACCGTCCTGATTTACGCAATCCATTATTTTTAGTGGATGTTGGCGATTTGATGGAAAATGTAGAATTTAAAGTCTTTTCTCAACCTGCTAAAGATAAAAATGGTCGGGTTGCCGCGCTGCGTGTGCCTAAAGGCTCTGAATTATCCCGCAAACAAATTGATGATTATACTACTTTTGTTGCTAAATATGGCGCGAAAGGTTTGGCATATATCAAAGTCAACGACCTCAGCAAAGGACGTGATGGTTTACAATCACCAATCGTTAAATTCTTGCCTGATGAAGTTTTAACGGCATTATTAACCCGTTTAGAAGCCGCGAATGATGATGTGATTTTCTTCGGCGCGGATAAAGCGAAAATCGTGAATGAATCGTTATCTGCGTTACGCTTAAAAATTGGCGAAGATATGAAAATCAATGCAACAGGCTGGAAACCAGTTTGGGTGGTTGATTTCCCCATGTTTGAATTTGATGATAAAGAAAATCGTTGGGTTGCCTTACATCACCCATTCACCGCGCCCAAAGTCAACGACATTGCGGACGTACAAGCAAACCCAGGTAATTGCATTTCCCGCGCTTATGACATGGTGTTAAACGGTTCAGAAATCGGCGGCGGTTCAATCCGTATTCACCGCCCTGATATGCAATCGGCGGTATTTGAATTGTTAGGCATTGGCGCAGACGAAGCACAGCAAAAATTCGGCTTCTTACTCGATGCGTTGAAATTCGGTTGTCCTCCACACGGTGGTTTAGCGTTTGGTTTAGACCGTTTAGTGATGTTAATGAGCGGTGCAACGTCAATTCGCGACGTGATTACTTTCCCCAAAACCCAATCTGCAAGTTGTTTATTAACCGATGCCCCGACCCCAGTCGGCGAGTTGCAATTGCGTGAATTACATATTCGCGTGAGAACGCCGCAAAAAGAAGAAAAAACGGCTTAATTTTTTTGCTTGAGTTAAAGTTAGGTTTGCCAGTTCTCGAAGAACTGGCAGACCCTTGTCCCCTGTTTAAAGCTATAGTCCCCATATCACAAAACAGAGCATAGAAAATGACGTATTCAAGAGACTTTCGTGAACAAGTGTTAAAAACGAGACAAGAAGAGAAATTAACCATCGCAGAGGTAGCAAAACGCTTTAACATAGCGATAGCAAGCGTGGTAAGGTGGGGCAAAGTTTTAGAAGCTAAACGGACACGTCACAAACCCACCAAAATAGACATGGAAGCCTTAAAGCAAGATGTTGAAAAGTATCCTAATGCTTACCATTATGAGCGAGCGGCACGGTTTGGAATAAGCGAAAGTGGGATTCGTAGCGCATTAAAACGTTTAGGCATTAGCCGTAAAAAAACACTCAAACATCCCAAAGCTAACCCCGAAACATGATAAGCCTTTCAAAATAAAATAACGCTTTATAAACAAACTGATAAACCGATTGTTTATAGAACCATTTGAAGTTTTAATTAAGATTAGAAATTACATGGTTTGAAAAATTGGAGTGGAAGCGTTTCAGCTATTACTTGTTTTATTTAAACAATAGTTTGAATAAAAAACTGATAGTCCTAATGTTCTTTATTTTTCAAATAGGTAGGATGGATATTACTCACCCTACTTACTTGATTTTAAGAAATTTACTCGGCGAATTCGCGTTAAATTACCAACAATCGTTAGTTGTGCCTGTTCCTGTTGAGCTTTTTACCCCTGTTGAACTGATACTCATTGTTAAACAAAGTCCCCAGTCTTGCTCTCGTTTTGATTGAAGATTGGCGGGAGTTGCAGTGAAACTAAAAGAACGCCCATTCTCATCAGCGGTCAAAGCAACCGTGTATAAAGCATCCTTTATTGTCTTGGCTTCTTTAGGGATTAAAATCGTATCGCTTACCACTGTATAACCAATCTTTGTCGCGCTTAAATCATCTAATTTAGTTGCATAACGGTTACTATCAGCTTTATAGCTTTCTTGTAGTTGGGAGAGTTCTAACAGTGCGGTTTTGGCTGTTGCACGATTAGAGCGCGTAATTTGGTTGGTATAAGCGGGATAAGCAATGGCTGCTAAAATCCCTAAAATAGCTAGGGCAATCATAATTTCTATTAATGTAAAGCCTCGTTGACGCATTCTATAACCTCATTGATGGATAATTAGGAAAGTTTCTCTCCTCTAAATAGCATAGAGAAGAGAAACTTTTATCATTTATTCAGGGAATTGTAACCAGTAAGTAGGAGATAAAGTTGCTCTACCTGCAGCTTCGCTGTTATTACCAGCACCCCGTTTAGCTAACTCTAAATCATTTGAAAGAATACGAATATCGCCATTTTTCAAGAAGATTGTAGAAATATCTGACGTAATGCCATCACGAATTCGCTGTGAGCGGTCATCTTTGGTTTCATCTCCATCTGCTTTACTACCGTCACCAGTGATATCAAAGGCTGCTCCTGCATCACATAAACTGACGGCATATAATCGACTACTACCATCATCTCCCGCAGAACAGATATTTTCGTCTGTTTGTTGTAAATCAGCACTTGGAGGGGCGTAGGTCGTGAAATAGGCTACACCATCTAAAATCAGAGGAGAAGCTAAACTCTTTTCACCAACTGCTGCATCTAAGTTAAGGAAATAACCTTTGCTTGAACGTAACAAGAGTTTATCGTTAGCATTTCCTTCTTGCACAGTATTAGCAGAGGCATCAAATAAATTAGTGGTCGTAATTGTGCAGAATAAAGCATCTGTATCTGTTGTTTGAGAACCAGGGGTTTGTTTGCAATTACCTGTACTAACTTGGTTATATGTAAAAGAAGTATCAGGCAAGGCTTTTAGTCCATCTACTGCACGGTCGCGTAACAAATAGAAACGGTCTTGAACAGTAGTTTCTAATGGGTGATCGCGATTTCCTGATGCAATCGCAACGGCATCATAACGGGGTTGAATCGCACAGGCTGAGTTAGTAATATGCGCAATTTCAGGTGGATAGTAGAATTTACGCGCCTCTGCTTCACTATCTCCAGCTAATTGTGCTAATAAACCGCCTTTAGCTGATTTCCCATCTGCTAAACCGTCAAGGTCTATGCGCCAAACTTGTCCACCTAAATCACCTACATATAAACGGTCTGTTACGCCATCACTATTACTGTCTAGTAGAGCAATATCAGAAGGAATAGGGTAGGTCATTTCTTTTAAGTTCAATGAAGCACTTGTATTACTTGCCCACCATAAACGTTTCCCTGTTTTGGCATCTACCATATAAATAGCGTTACTGTTAGTTGTTGTGCTACTTTCAGTTCCACTTGGATAACCGCCGCCAAATATGAGGACAACTGTATTTACACCATCAATTTTTACAACTGCGGGACGTGGAGCAGACCATGTTAAACCTAATTTAGCATAATCAGCATCAACTCCTCCTTGAATTACCCACATTAATTTAGGAGCTTCTGGCTTGCTAACATTGAGTGCGTAAATATTACGTCCGCCACTGCGCATGTTGAAATACATCCGCACAGCATCGCCTGCTTCAATATTGCCATTGAGATTAGCATCTTTAATCCAGAATTGAGGCGTACCATCCATTCCATAAATCCGTTTGGTGCTTTGCGGATTTTGCATGATTTCTGTTTGGATGCCGAACAGTTCTTTAGGCAAGAATGCCCATTCTTCAATCCCTGTTTGCGCATTTAACATACGAATTAAACCATCATTAGTACCGACAAAAATTTTATCATTACTACTTGAGCCTGAAGTGGAGTAAGTAATCACTGCGGGACTGCTATGTAATGGGTCAGCAAATGCCCAACGGTTTTCTGTGGTGTCGTTATCGCCGTCTTCGTCATTAACATCTTGACCTAAAATCCAATTGACTAAATCTTGTTTAGCTGTTGCACTTAAAGAACTTCCTAATCCTGTAGTTGCTGTTGAAATGATGGTATTGATAGCTGCATCATTATCTTGGGTAGGGGGCGTTTCTGCTAATACCGTATAAACTTTACGTTCAGTTGATTTAGGTACGTTTTCACCTGCACCACCTTTCGTTACAATAGAGCCATCAACTTCATTACTCCAAAAACTTTTTGCGGTTTTACTAATATAGCCACCATCTTCATCTGAAGAGCCGCTAGAAATACTCACTACAGCAGATTTTCCAGTTACATCTAAAATATCACCCGCTGGACATGAACCACTTGTACCATCACAGAACATATATTTTTTCACATTACCATTCCAGCGGACTAAATGCTCTGGTTTGAAAAGGGCAAAATACACTTCATTGCGATGGTATAAACGGTTAAACGCGCTGACGGACACACTAGGAGAAGCATAAGAAGTACTTTCTGTAATTGCCCCTGCAATGATGGTACGGAATGCTTCTAACAAAGAATCTGCACTGTCTGCTGTATAGAAATTGCCCCCCCCAACTAAGGCAAGTTGTGCAAGATATTGCATCGCTTTAGTATTGGCTTTAGTTTGGTTTACATCTTCATAGGTTATCCATGTTTGGGTTGAGGTACTACTAATTGTTTTTGTCCAAGTATTAGCAATTTTCCAAAGCCCCGCTGCAACGTTATCATCAGCAATTTTCTTATAAGTCCGTCCCAATTTATCACTGCTATTAACGACATTGTCATAGCGGGCAATCCCATAATGTGGAATTTTCAGACTTAAACCAATGGTATTTAATACAACGTTTGAGCCTTCTATGGTTGAATCAAAATCACTGCTATACATGTATTCTGCTAATTCAGGACCGCATTTTTCATCACTATCGTAAGTACGCGATTGTCCAGAATTAGGTGCGCCTTTAGGAATGACAAAACTGCTTGCACAAGGGGATTTCCCTGTTAAAGTTTGGGCTTTTGAACCTGCACTTGCACCATTGGCTTCACCATCTGTTAATAAGACGGCATGGCTTTGTGCACATAAATTGAATTTGGGTTGTATATAAGTAGGAGCACCGCCTTTAATTTCTTCACTTGCACAAGCGGCTGCATCTAAATCAGCATCTGTACATCCGTCTTCACGATATACAACAGCTCCCCCTGCACTATAAGAAGCACGATGGCTGACACGGTTAGTTGTTTTTCCAAAACGGTCTAAACCATAAACCACGGGCATTCCTTTATAGTAGCTGGTTGCTTCATACAATGCGTCAACTAATGGTGTCGCTCCACCAGGAACAACCTCGTTGACTAATGTTTTCATTCGTGAACGAACTGTTGTATCACTGCTAATACTGTCATCTGAGGAAGATGAGGCTAATTTTCCTCGAATTTTAATTTTCAACATGGCGGATGGACGAGCAGGATTACTCGATTCATGTTCACGAGAAGCCACATAACGTAAACCATCCCCTTCTATGAATAACGCCATTGCTTCATTAGGTTTCCAACTTGAGCTATTGACAATAGATTGAACGACAGAGCTAATATCTGGGGAAGTATAAGTTTTGCCCGATTTCCATATTTCATCAGATTGCCATGTAACTCCAGCTGTTTTACTCCGTTTTGAGAAATCTCCAGAATTTCCTGAAAAACTCGCGGCATTCCCCGTCTCTCCTTTGATTGTCACTTTAAAAGGAGCTTCATATTTAGTTTTTTGGCTTGTATCTTCAGGAATTGCCGTCAGATAAAGTTCTGCTCCAGTAACTGTCTCCCCTGCTTTAATTGGAATTTGTGGAAAACGGAAACCTAACATCCGTTTAGTATCATTTCCAGAGGATGTGGTTGTCATTTCCAATTCAGTACTGGTTAAGAACATTGAATCATCAGCAGAGCCATCACGGATAACAGTTTCTTCACCATCATCGTTTTTGTCTGTAATTCGTGCTAAGTAACTAGATTGAGAGCAAGCTGCTGAAGAAACACTCGAAGGATCATATTCAATCTGTAATTTAGGGGCATTTGATGCTGCATCATCATAGCTATAGGCGCGCCGTAATGGGCTATCTGTTCCTACGTTCGGATTACTAAAGATAAATGCCATAGCATTGCCACCGCACCATCCACCACGGTTAACAATTTCCTGCACGATTTCAGTTAAATCTGTTGTCGTTTCTTCCTCATTTTCAAGCCAAGCATCAGCATCCCAAGTGATTTTTGCACCAGTCGTTGCACGAGATGAAATATTGCTATTGGTTGCAGAAAAAGTTGCGGCATTATCATTTGCTTCACCATGAATTTCTATGGTAGCAGGCGTTTCTGAACTTCTAGCTGCACCAAAAATAATATTAGCCTTAGTGATTTTCGCACCTTGAGGAATAGCAACTTCTGAAAAACGGATACCAACCAACCGCGAACCTTCATCCTCTGTGCTAGAGCTTGAAGAGGAAGAGGAGGAGCTACTGCTAGAGCTTGAAGAGCTACTTGTTGTAGTTGAGGGTTGATAAACAATTGTTAAAAGAGGGAGTTGGTAAGGCTTATAATTCTTAGAAAATGTTGAGTGAAATATACGTTCTGCAATAGTGCTACCTGTTGGATCAAATACAATCCCTATATCATCTTGTCCATCTCCAATCCAAGCACTATTTGTCAGTAATGGTGTAATAATGTTATTGAGTGATGAGGTTACCGTTCCAGAATCCCGTTTGTTTACAGCCCATGCACTGGTTACTGTCCATGAAACACTGGTATCTGAACTGGTTGTCCAATTGGAAATTTTTTCACTAGCCGTTGGAGATGTTTTTTGAGTGTTTGGAATGGTTGGGGGACTAATTTTTGCGCGAACTTTAAAAGTTGTACTTGATGTCGAATCATTGTTTGCGCTAAACATAATCATTGAATCTAAAATTGTGGCATTTTTAGGTAAAGCCACATCTTCAAAACGTAACCCAGTTAACACTGTATAAGAGGTGCTTGAGCTAGTTGTCGTTTTCCCTGCTAAAACAACACTGGTATTTTTATTAAGTGTTCCAACTCCTGCTCCAAGAATGATTTCCATCCCATTATTGGTTGCTGAGGAAGAAGTTATATCAGTATTATATTCAATGGCAACAGGTAAGCCACTATAACCAATATGATTTATATTATCACGGTACAAGTCACTAATGTTTGTTGCTGTCCATGCCGTATTTGTAATGACAATATCATCCATTAAACCAACCAGTGTTTGAGCATCAGTAGGAATATTAGGAGGAGTAGTGGTAGTCGCAACATACATCCCCCCAAAATTCCAACCAGCATAACCACTATTGATTGCAATTGCAGGTCCTGCAGAATTAGAGGTAATATTTGTACCATTAAAATAGATTTTTGTGCCAGAAGTATCCCACGTTACGGCAACGTGCATCCAATCAGATGTTTGTTTAAAACTACTTGCTGATAAAGTTTCTTTACTTGGAGTTTTTACTTGTAATTTACCATTAGAATTTGCAACACTAAAGCTACCATCTTCACGGTATACTAATTTAAAATCTTTTTGTGATGCACTATCAGGTTTGTACCAAAAAGAAACTGTTCCAGTAGAACCCACTTCCATATTAGGGTGATCTGGTAAACGAATATGATTAATGCCTGTTAATTGCGGTACTTTGCGAAACTTGCCATCAACCAAAGTAGTCTCTACCGTTTTACCTGTATAATCGACTACTCGTGCCTTACCTAATAAAAAGCTCTTCTTTTTAGTAGCATCATAATATTTGATAAGCGTATCAATACCCGTTGCTGATTCTTGTTCTTTTGCACCAATATCAGTAACTCTTAAAATGGTATCTGTCGTATTAACCGTACCTTTTTTAGTACCTTCAACCAGCTCTTCAGCATCATCAGAAGAACGAGAAACGGCTGTGCTGATTTTGCCATACCCCGCTTCACCTTTTACTTCACTAATTTGTGCATCTACATTAAAAATAGGGAATTCAACAGCAATATTAGAACCGCCATCATAAGTGAAAGTCATCAGACCAATATTAACATTCTGTACTTCATCTAACATGCTCTTTAAAGCAGTTTTAAGATGATCTAAACGCTTGATATTGTCAGTTTTACCGTTAATATCATAGTCTTTCCAACTCATACTTCCCGAGCGGTCAAGTACGAACAAAATATTAGGGCGAACATCATTTAAATTAGTGTCCGCTTGTCGCATATAAATTTCAGTATCATCCGCATAACTTGGAGCAATAAAACTCATTGCTAGACCTAAACCAAGTAATGTGGTGAAGAAAAAAACGCGTAAGGTATTCATAAAGGTTTTTTCCTTGCTAAAAAAAGATTTTGTAAACTATTCTATATCTGCAGTTATGAGTGAGTTTTTGGGCGCAGGCGTAGGACGAGACATACCACCGCGTAATTCTACACTGACTGCCTCATCATTATCTTTTTCACTTCTTCCTATACTTTCAATAATATAATCTGCAATCTTTGCTGTGCCTGTACCATATTTTCCAGTTGCATCTGCGTGTTCCCCTGGAATTCGTGAAGTCGTATAGTCAAGTTGGTATTGACGTTTATCATCACGCACAAAGGTCTTTGATACCGTGAGATAACCTTGTGTTTCAATGGTGTCTAATTCAGACACATAAACAGAGGGTTCGCGCACACCAATTTCAGAGACTTGAAAGGCTTGGTTATATTCAATCAAATTAGCAGCCATTTGCGTTTCTAATTTGGTGGAATCAATCGCACTAACTCCTAGCATCGTTAGAATAATCAGTAACATTAATGCAACTATTAATGCAGCACCTTGTTGTCGCACTAAAGAATATGTAAAGGGAAATTTGCTCATGATTAATTTCTCACTTGAACGGTCATTGTGAAAACACGATGCCGATACCCTCGTTCATGTTCTGTATTCGCGTGCAAGTCATAAGTCAGTCCTGTATCGAGCACAACGGACTTTTGTGGATCTTCAGGTAAATCTGTTCGCCGATTTTCAGTACGCATCAGTAAGGTGATTCTAACGCTGACAATATTTCCACCCGCAGCATCCAAAGCCCCCCCTAAAGTAGCGGGTGGAGGAACATAACGATTGGGTACATCATCATCATCTGTATCAATGCCAAACCGAATTTGCATATTTTCAACACCTTCAACCAGCAAATTCATACGTTTTGGGGTTTGAGTATCCTCTATATCTGTACCAAACAACGCATATCCATCTTCAGGGTCATTTACCGTCCCATTATCATTTTTATCAATTGCCCGAACTTCATATCGAATAGGTCCGTAGTAGCGAAAAATATTAACGGGTGGATGAACATCGCGGGTTAACGCTTCAAAAGTAGCTGTATGCCCAGAAACACTTATAACTTTATGAAGCGAATAACCGCCACAATCTGAAATAACGATAAAATTACCAACAACAGGGGGAGCTTCTACATTGGCAAATAAAAAAGTATTAGTAGTAACCGGTAAATATTCTTTTTGTTTATACAAATCAACATTAGGAACACCGCCACTTACATCTTTAAGCTGTAATGGAATCGGTTCAAAAAAACCTGTTGCAACTAACACATCTGAAGCAGGTGTTGCACCTTTACTAATTGCAGTTCCGCTTTCTGCTGTAATTTTATAACTACCGCTACTGTCTGGCGTTGCAGAACGAATAGTTTGATCATTTATCCCCGAAATAGTGACTGTAGGATCAACCCCTGTCGTTACATCAACGTTAGCCCGCATTGCGCATCCAAAAAAACCCGCTAAACGTGTTGTATAAGATAAACGATCAATGGAAAAACGCGCACTATCTTGTAAACGCGCTAATTCGCTTTGCAAGGTATAAGTACGCTTACTAGAAATCATAATCGTCAATACCCCAGCCAATAACACTAAACTAATGGTCAATGCCACCATCAACTCAACTAAACTAAAGCCAGTCTGCCGCATCAAAGTTTTCATAACTGAATCCGCCATTGTTGTTGCTTAGGCGTTGCGTCAGGAGATTGGTCTTCCTGCCATTGCAGCACTAATGTGTATACGTTTGCCCCTGCTAACGTAATCGTTGCTTGAGCTTCAGGTAAAGAATTCGTTAATTTATAAAACCAATTATTTAAATCATAAACCGCTAACTGACCTGGCGTGCAAGTTCCCTCTTCACAAGAAGTATCTAACTTTCCTGCTTGATTTTCTGATTTATAACCACCGCTTGCCGCCACACTGCGGTTTGCTCGCATTCTATCTGCTAAATCAGCCGCTAAAATTGCTGTTTGAGTACGAATATAAGAACGATAATTAAATTGTTGTCCTGTTGTTTGTAAAGCAGCAACGCCGAGCAAACCCACGGAAAGCACTAATAATGCTATTAACATTTCTATTAATGTATAACCTCGTATTTTCTTTAAATGAGGTTTTTTTATGATTACCGTGTTCATTAGCCTAACCCTTGGTAATTTTATGAGCAACTACTGGTATTAACACGCTTAGTCGCAATTTGTCCTGATGCCCTTATATCAATAACTCTATTACAAATTTTTTCATCTAATTTTGTTCCTATTACACTAGGATGCGTTTTATCAATAGAGAGTTCCAAACGCGAAAGTTCGGCACTCCGTGTTAAAAAAATAATATTTGTTTTATTAGCTGAACTTTCTTTAATTGCAATAGGAACACTTTCACCTTCATCAAAATATCTAAATTCGCGTAAAGTTGTCCAAGTAGGTGCATCACTTTTATCATTTGCACGTTCAACAACCCAGCCTTGCGACCAGCCACCGTCTAAAGCACGCAAACGCACATTAAAATGACGAATCATTGCTTCATTTCTTGCAAATTGCAAAGAACGAACTAAATCATTGGTGCGTGCAGTGACTTGATTACTTAAAATGGTATAACGCAATTCAGGCAATCCAACGCTCAACAAAATTGCCAAAACTGCCATAGCTACCATAATTTCTATTAATGTAAAACCAGATTGAGTTTTCATAGCAATTTCTTTCTAGCAAGTTAAATTTGCTTTGTCTTAGAATGCGCCGATAACTGGCAAAGTCTAAGAGATTAGAGGAATTTAAATAAAGATTTACTTAAATTGCTTTAACTAAAGCATAAACGAAATATGATATTTTTTACTAAAATTTAGATATAGGTTGTTTTTTATTTAATTAACGGTTAAATGAAAAAATGAAAAGAAATTTAATTTTTTCTTAAACCTTACAACTTTAAAACGCTAATAGCATATTAGAATAAATTTTATTATTACCGCTCTAATCACAAAGGAAATCCCCTATTTTGTAAATCAAAAATAGGATAATCGGTAGGATAAACTGCCTAATAGCGTATTAAACTGTATGAAATTAAATTACTTGATAAACAAAAAAACGACCTAATGGCCCCATTACAGCGGTAGGCAAAACCTGAAAAGCCTGTTCAATGTCCTGTGAAGTTAATGCAAATGGTGCACCAGACCAAAATAACTGCCCTTGCTGTAAAATGATAATTTTATCAGCATATTGCAATGCAAGGTTAATATCATGTACTGCCCAAATGATACATTTTTCTTGGTTTTTAGCCCATCGCTGGCACAAATTAGCGAGTTGTAACGTATGTGCAAGATCAAGATTGGCTGTAGGCTCATCTAACAATAAAAAATTAGCTTCACTTGCTAACGCCCGCGCCAACCACACCCGCTGCTTTTCTCCTGTAGAAAGGCTGGAAAAACGACGATGTTGTAAAGCGATTAAATCTGTCTCAATTAATGCTTGGGTTACGCAATTTTCGTCGGTTTGAGTGGGCGATTGAAAACGGTTTAAGTAAGGATAACGCCCTTGCATTACAATTTCAGACACTTGAAAATCAGTAATATTTTGCGAATTAGACATCGAAGTTGCAACGAAAGCAATTTGACGAGCAATAGACTGGCGTGAATAACTGCTTAACGGTTTATTTGCTAATGAGATAGTTCCAGTAGAAGGTGATAATAAACCTGCAAGTAAACGCAATAAAGAACTTTTGCCCGCTCCATTTTGTCCAATCAACGCAATAAATTGTGCATTTTCAAATGTTAAATCAATTTTTTGCAATAGCCATTTTTGTCCAGCAGCTAATCCTAAATTTTTGCAGCATAAATTCATCAAGCACTAACTCTAAGCAGTTATAAGTTAAGTGTATTTTTAGGATAGAATAGCGAAGCGTATTCCCCCTGAAATTTTGCCAAATCTGAGCAAAAATCGTTTATCAATCAAACAGTGGAATACGGCTTGCACTTCTTCCACCCTACAAACATCTTTAACTTAATGGTTTTGACTTTCTAACATAAATTCTGAAAGGTGCAGGCTAATCTTAACAGGTTCTAGGAATGATAAAAAACGACTTTTTTGTAATCAAAAAATTAATTAATCTTAGATTTATCTAGTTGTTCTAAAAGCTTGACTGGCAAATGTGTAAGCTCAGAAATCAAATCTAAAGATAATCCTTTTTTAAGCATGTTTTTAGCAATTTTCAAAACACCAAACTCGACACCTTCGGAAAATTCCGTTTTTACTCTAAAATGATTATGAAACTCGTCTTTCATTTGCGCTTTATCATATAAAGATATTTGACTTTCTTCTATTAAATTAAAAATTCTTCTGACAAATAAATTTTGATATTCGGTTTCTTCAATAATTCTATCTAAACTATCTTCAATTGCTTTTAACCACTCTTGATAAGCAAGTGGGGTATTTTCATTTAAATATTTTGGGCATAAAAAGAAAATTTTGTGCGCATTTTTGTTTTCACTTCTTAAACTATTTAAAGGAGCGCATTCAGTGACTAATACATCTTTACGATGTTTCTCACTGGTGTTAATAATCACAATATTAAAGATTTTTAGATTTTTTTGAGGTGAGGAAGCTAAGAATTCAAATAAGGCTTTATGATATGTATGTAAGAAAAAATCATAATGTTCATCATCGCGTACATGTTGTAAATTAATAATAATACTTTTCTTTTTATCACACGCTAATAATTGACAATAAACATCCGCTTTATCAGAAAAAGGCACATGAGCGATATTAACATCCTCAATTTCTAAAGGAATTCCAATAATATCGCTCGCAAATCCTGCGAAAATATCAGGATGACTAAAAACTTTTTTAAAAATCACGCCGTGATATAAAGGAGCAACTTTTTTCATAAGGCTTCCTGTTATTTTCGCAAAAGAGTTAAATTAACGTTGCGCAGCTAAAGTGCCTGCTGCACTAGGTTTTTGTCCATAAAAGTAAATTGCGTTTACCATTTTATCTTCTACTTTATCCGCGCCCGCATAACCACACGAATTGTCATTTAATAAGAAAGTGAACGCAAATAATTCGCCAGTAGCTTGATTGGGTACAAAACCCGCGAGTGTACTTACACCATCTAAAGTCCCAGTTTTTGCGCGAACATTAGCATGGGCAGGGGAACTACTTAAACGTTTAGAATGTGTTCCGTACGCGCCCATTACCCGCAAAGAGGTTACAAAGTCAGGTCCCACATCAAAACGTTTGTACATTGCATTTAATAATTCCGTCATCGCCTCTGAAGTAAATTGATTTTGACGAGATAAACCAGAACCATCCGCCAAAGTCACATTTTGCAAATTAACGCCCATTTGCTGTAAAAATTCGGCACTCAGGCGCAATCCGTTTTCATGACTACCTACCCCTGTTTTAAAGGCGGCGACCGTTTTTAACACTTGTTCAGTCATGAAGTTATTAGAATAAGTATTTAATTCTTTTAAAATCATGGATAAAGGCATTGAACTGTGTTCAAACAGTATTTCTGCATTTAACGGTGCAACCCCTTGCACGGTTTGTCCTAATACTTGAATGCCCGCATCTGCTAACACTTGGCGAAAAACATTAATAGTGTAATGAGTAGGGGCTTGAATATTTAAGTAAAGTGATTGCTGTTGCACTCCTTGCCCAATCCGTCCCGCGACTTGAATCACGGGTTGCAAATCTGAACCTTCACGCCGTGCGGCTAAACTGTTCCCTTGTGCACTGGTTTTTACCAAATTATTCAGAGTGATATATTCAGGATGGGGTTTTAACCATACATTTGCAGCACTACCCGTGCGGTCACTCGGTAACACATGCACCGTAATAGTATTATAGTCTAATGACAACCCACTTAAACTTGCATCATACGCTTGTTGTGTCCGGTCATCGCTCCAATAGGGGGAACGGTCTAAACCGTCAAAAACAGAATCATCGCCTATTAAATTACCTTGAATGGTAGTAAGACCGCTATCTTTCAAGTCGTTAACGATTGCTTGTAAATTTTCTGTTTTAAGCGTAGGGTCGCCGCTGCCTTTTAAAATTAAATCGCCTTGCAAAGTATTGTCGCGGCGTTTACCCGTAGCTAACACTTGAGTTTTATAACGGTATTCAGGGCCTAAATAATTTAAAGATGAAGCGGTGGTGACAATCTTCATAATAGAGGCGGGTAAAAGCGGCAATGTTTCATTGCGTTTATAAACCACTTCACCAGAAGGAACAGCAACAATACTAACCGCTGTTCTATTTTTATTTAAACAACGTGAATTTAAAGCATCATTCACTTCTTGAACCATTTGTGCATAGTTTTGAGCAAAAAGTGACTGTGAAAAAACTAAAGAACCAACTAAGCTGACTTTAAGGAAAGTATGACGGATAAATGAACTAGACATAATTTTCTGTTAAGTTATAAAAAAACTTGCAAGTTTAATTTTGCTCTAAAAAATGCAACAAAATGCTTTAAAGTTTCTTTTGTTTAAGATTTAAAGATGTAAACGTTCGCGCACCAAGCGCAAACTTTCCCATGCTGACAAGTGTCCTTGCCGCCGTGCGACATTGATTTGTAACCACCAATATAACAAATGCAAACGTTGCTTATCTTGCTCAATTAAGACTTTATCATTTTGCGTTAACCACCAACTGACTTTAGCTAATTTAAAAGTTGAACTGTTGGGCGGTTGCAAAGCCTGATAACCAAGCAAAATGAATTCTACTAATTGTGCTAAATAACTTTGCCAAACACGCAATTTGTGTCCTTTAGCAACAGTTAGATATTCTAGTAAACATAGCAACAATTTTGCTAAACGTTGTGTATAAATATCTTCTTCCTGTTGCCATTCAGTAATTGTGCGCTGCATATCTTTCATAAACGGCTCGATTTTATCGTACAGCGGCTCGAACTCATGTACTGCCACCAAAACGCGCATCAAAATAAACGCTAACATCCTCGCTCTATCTAAAGCGGTGGCACGCGCCGCAATCAATTCCCGCACCCGCTCTGAGGCTGAATGATAGGTTCGTGCTTTCGCTAAATCATCTGCCAAGGCTTTGGCTAATTGTTGGGCAATATCACGCGCATAATGCACATCAGCAAAAGCTGTTTCTTTATCTTTAGAAACGCAACGTTTGCTTAACTCTTCTAAATCTTTGGATAATTCACGAATACGAACTAAAGCACGAGAAAAAGCGCGGTTATCTAAGGGCTGCGCTAAAGAAATGTCTCGGGTAAGTGCAACTGCGCTAACAATATCTTGCGCTAAATCCAAAGCGAGCACAATATCTTTTGCCAATTCTCTAATCAGTTGATGGTCTTGTGCAACTTGCAATAAATGCGTGTGCCCTTCTAATTCCACCGTTTGAATAATATTAAACGCCCGCTCATAACCTTGTCTTAAACTCATATCTTGCAATAACCCCCATGCCATATTTTTAATTTGCAAGGAAGGTAAAGCAGAAAAATGAAATCGCAAGGCTTTATCCAGTGCATTCAAGCGTTTCAGACAACATTCAGTATCATCTTGCGTCGTCGGTAATTCAAAATGATGACTTTGAAAATACGCATTTAAATGACTTAAAAAAGGAATTTGGCTCGGCGGTAAAACGCGATGCAAGGTATTTAATAACAAGCCTTCAATTTCTGCTGTCCCAAATAAAACGTATTCACCTTGGGTGCATGTCCACGTCAAACTGCCTTCCTGATTTGCCATTGTGCGCGCCTCTTCCAAGGTGGGCAACCGATAGCGCAATTCACCGCCTTCAATTTCAGTTAACCATTGGCAAAAAGCGTGCGCATCTTCGGCACGAATACCGCGAATTGCCTGCTGCGCCATGCCTTCCGTAAATGTGTGACTATTCCAATAATCGGGCTGGTGATAGCCTCCTTGTGCATAATAATCATCTAAAAATAACTGATATTCGGCACAACTTAAAAAATTTAAATCAATTTCAATATATTCATCAATACGTTGTAAATTATGCAAACGCTGATTTAATTTCACTTTTGCCGCTAAATGACGACGTTCAATTTCATGCGACTCGAGCGCGAGCGATAAACGGCGATTAACTTCATCGCGCACACTTTTTTCCAATACTCGCGCTTCTTCCAAACAATTCGCTGCCAAAGTCAACGCAACGACACTGCCATTATCTAAACATGCGCGCACTAACGTCGTTGCATCGCCTTGCGCGGCATACAGCAATAAAGTTTCATGCCACCAACTGTCCATTACAAAAGCATTCCATGCGAGCGGTACTTTTTGCTCGAGCAAATGGGCAGCAGTTAAATATTCTTGAAACGTTAAATGCGCAAAACTCCATTGATTCATCTCACATTCTAACAATAAACCGCTACCTGCTTGCACATCATATAAAAACGGTTGCATTTCATCGGCACTCAAACCAACGGACTCAATCGGGTCAGCGATAATTGCCATCGCTTTTGCCGTGTTAATGTCGCGGGTTTTGCTTAACATCATTTGTGCCGCTAAAGGCTGCAAAACCACCCGTTTTTGTGCGGCAGTTAAACGGTCGTTGACTCCAATAGATTGCCGCCAATGTCCGAGTAAAACATCACAAATTTCAGTATATAACTCAACCCGCCGCCCTGGTAATTGCCCGCGATAACGGTGCACCATTGCCACCATAGTTAATAATAAAGGATTGACAGTCAGTGCGGTAAGCGTCGGCATTCCATTTAAACGTAAAATTAAATCATCTGCCCCCTGCCGTGCGCGTAAACGCACACCATCATCAAGTTTATGTCCAAAACTGACCACTTCATTAGCTAAATACCACGCATGAATAAATCTTCGCACTTGTTGTGCATTAAATGGTTGTACTTCAAGTACATGAGCTTGGCGTAAAGGGGCAGTTAAATAGCCTTGAGGGCGGGCAGTCACAATAAAAATACAACCCAGATAACGCTCTGCTTGATTGTCCACCCAAGCTGAAACGGCTTGCCGCTGGGCAAGGTCGGCGACTTCGTCCAAACCATCAAGTAAAACTAAACAATTACGGCTTTTGAGTTGTTTTTCAAACCAATTAGGCGGCGGATTTAAATCGGGATATTTTTTAGGGTCACTAAAATGATATTGCGCAAGGTCAGCAAGTGAAGGATGTTTATCAATAATTGTGCGGGTATGGTTGCGGAGAAATAAAAATAGCGGGGTGAAATGCTTAGGTAAACCGTGTTGTTTTTGCTGATTTGCAGCTAACGTTAAAGCAACATGTTGTAATAACGTGGTTTTTCCGCTACCCGGTGCGCCGATAATGGCATAAATTGGCGGGTTGGTAATTTGCGCATTTTTAGCAGTATTGACATGTGGTTTTAAAATTTCCCAAATGCGACGGTTGCCAATTAATTCGCGATTGGCGATAGGATTGTAATTAGTTTGTTGTAAATTTGCAGCAGGCGCAATTTTTAACTCAATAAAAACCTGTTGTAATTCAAGGGTAAAAGTGCCCATTGTCCGCAAACCGCGCACATTAAAAATGCGGTGCTCATAAGTGACTTTTTGATTATAACGTTGTCTGAACGCATCTTGCCAAAATAAATTCATAAAATGCTGGTGGTTGTATTTTTAAAAATCTAGGAGTTACGCGATTCACCTTTGTCTGAGCCACAATTCGCACAATTCACTTAATTTTCACAAAAAAAGATTTAAAAATTGTGCTAATTCAATAAATTATGTTAATTATAATTCAGGCAAAAAGTAATACTAAATAGGTAAGGAAGCTACATTGCCAAAGTCAACACATACTGAAAAACAGCAAAGGTGTTGTAGGGTGGAATAGCGAAGCGTATTCCACCATGAAGTCCTACCAAAATTAAATAAAAACAAATTATAGCAACCGCATCTTAAATTGCATAAGTTGGAGTGCAATCACTTTAGCCATTGCTTTTTTAACTGATTGATTAAATGTGATTTTATTTGTTACGGTACTGACCATAGCTGAAGCTATTGCACTCCTCGTTAATTAAACGACGAGCGGTTATCATTCGAGTTGACTTATTTGTGATTTAATACTAAGATAGTTTCATATAAAGACTAAGTATCCTCTCAACTTCGGAGCAGTCACCATGAACTTACAATTTTTGATTATTGACCCCCAAAATGACTTTGCCCACCCACAAGGTAACTTGTTTGTAAAAGGGGCTGATAAAGATTCAGAACGCTTGGCAGCCATGATTAAACGTCATCAATCAAAAATTGATGATATTCATGTGACTTTAGACACGCACCATTTAGTCGATATTGCCCATCCTATTTTTTGGACAAATGACAAAGGACAACACCCCGCGCCTTTTACCCAAATTAGCATTGATGATGTGCAAAATGGACGCTGGAAAACCACACAACCCGCATTTCAAAGTCGGGCGACGGAATATGTGAAAGCTTTGGAAAATAACGGACGTTATCGTTTAACCATTTGGCCTCCGCACTGTTTAATTGGCAGTCATGGACACAATGTTGTGGGTTCAATTGCTAAAGCCGTAACCGATTGGGAACAAAGTTTTGCGATGGTCGATTATGTAACTAAAGGCTCAAATATTTGGACAGAGCACTACAGCGCGGTACAAGCAGATGTGCCAGACCCTGAAGACCCCAGCACACAATTGAATACAAGATTAATCAATACTTTAGAAACTGCGGATATGTTGGTGTTATCTGGACAAGCCTTATCTCACTGCGTTGCAAACACAGTGCGCGATATTGCAAACCAATTTGGCGAAGAAAATATTCAAAAAATGGTGTTAATTGAAGATACCAGTTCACCCGTTCCCGGTTTTGAAGCTTTAGGCGAACATTTTTTGCGTGAAATGACTGGACGCGGCATGAAAACCGCAAAATCTACCGACTTTTTAGTATAAACCACGGTTAAAAGGACAATTATCATGCCCAAACTTACAGATATGCAGCAATTAACCATTGCTGGCAATGGCGCATTCCAATTTTCCGCCATTCGTCCCGATAAATTAGGCGCGACTGAATATACTTTAGTCACGATTGTGTTAGACATCAGCGGCAGTGTAGAAAGTTTTGCACCACATTTATTAGCGTGTTTAACTTCAATTGTGAATGCGTGTAAACATAGCCCGCGTGCTGATAACTTAATGATTCGCTATGCAACTTTTAACGATACACGTTATGAAATTCATGGTTTTGTACCGTTAAATCAAATTGATTTAGCTAAATATAAAGCTTTGAAATGTGACGGTTCAACTGCGTTGTATGATGCTGTTTATGATGCAATTGGCGCGACTAATACTTATGCTAAAGTCTTATTTGCACAAGATTTTTCTGTCAATGCAGCAGTGTATATCGTTACAGATGGCGAAGACAATCATTCCACAATCACTCCCGCGCATATTGCTAAGGAAGTAGAAGCGGCATTAAGAAGTGAATTTTTAGATTCATTTATCAGTGTGTTGGTGGGTGTTAATACGGCAAGTGCATCAGCGGCGGCTTATTTACAATTGTTTAAAGATGAAGCGAAATTAACGCAATTTATTGATATTCAAGATGCAACGCCTGATTCTTTAGCCCGTTTAGCGGCGTTTGTGGGTAAAAGTATTCGTTCTCAAAGTCAAGCGTTGGGAACAGGACAAGCAGCGGGAAGTTTGGTGTTTTAAGGTAAATTAATTAGAATTAACAGACTTTTAAACTTGCTCCAATAGACCTGCTAGGTTTTCAAAACCTAGCAGGTCTTTGTTTTTAAAATTTAATCAGATAAACAACTGCATAATTTTTAGGACGCGCTTCACTGCCGCCTTCACTGCTAATTTGTAAATCATGTTGATGTTTTCCTGCGCTTTCAATTTTAATCAGATGACTATGTTCACCCGCCGTGCTGGTTTCCGTGCTTCCAGCAGTTGGTGTTAATACGCTTTTATCTGCGCCCATCATGCTGCTAGTGATGCCTGCATTAATATCATGGTCGTGTTTACCCGCATTTTCCGCTTTAGCTTGATGTTCATGCGCGCCTGCGGTTTCAGTTTTGCCGCTATGGCTATGATTTTTATTTTGGTCATCTTCTAATGTGCCTAAAGTGCGTTTAGGGTCTAATCCGCGCCCAGCATCTAAACCTCGCAAGAAAATCCCGCGAAAATCAGGTACTTTAAAACGCTCTTTACCGTCGCCGCCATAAATTTTTCCTAATTGTTTGGCTAATTCTGGATAACTTTGGACTGGATAACTTTCACCATCACACACTAACCAACCCGCCCGCAAAAACTCGGTGCGTTGTTCATTATCCACGGCGGCGGCGTAAGCAATCACCGTCCCGACGGGCACTAATTGTTTTAAAGCTTGTTCTTTTGCTTGTAACGCTTGCACTAATTTTTCTACGGCTTGATGGGTATTATCTAGTTGTTCAGTCAAGCGTTTATTGTTATTAGAAACTGCTATCATATCTGCATTAGCGACATCTAATAATTTGCGTAAATTTTCAACTTGTTGACTTAATACCGTTTGATTAATTGCGCCAGATTTGATTTGTATTAATAATTCTTGCTGCGCGTTATCTAGTTGTTGTTTAACTATTTTCATGCTTGCCACATCGGGCGGCAAACTTTGTAAACGATTGTTTAAACTTTCGTTTAAAGGCGACTGATTTAATTTTTGTTCTAAAGCAGAAATTTTTAAAAATAGCGAAACAATAATTAAAAGAAAAACTAAACAACCTGCAATAGCTGCAACAATAAAAAGCGGTTTTTGTTCCATTAAAAGAAGTCCTAACTGTTAATAACGTCATTTAATCTATTTATGATTAATTTCATTTATTTAAAGAGAATAATTCTTATCTTTTTCGTTTACAATCTTCACAATTTCTTCACAATTTCCTCAAATATTCTTTACATTTTCTTTTTATACTGTATCGCAAATAGAAAGACAACAGAGAATAGCACAGCTTAATAATTTCATAATAAACAAAAAAATTAAATTGTTATGCTAACTCTAATGAAGATGTCTTTTTTCTAAAAATTAAGGAAATTATGATGAGTTCTCTATTATACAAAACTTTAACGGCTTTAGGCGTAAGCGCGATTTTATGCAGTGTTAGTCAAGCCAGCGAGTTGATTAGTTCCAAAACGACCTTAGCACAAACAGATTCTTTAGTTGTAAGCGTGTTGTTTGATACTTCTATTCAAGGCGATTTATATTTAGCAACGATGCTGCCCGCGACCAGCAACTTGTTATTTATCAACGAAAATATGCAGTTAACAACAACCCCGACACCCTATAAATCGGATACAAATTTTTCTGGAAATTATAGTTTGTTCACTATTCCAGCGTCTGGTTTAACTGCTGGTGAATATCCGTTATATGAGTTGTTAGTAAAATCAGGAGCTTCTCCTTACGATACTAACAACTGGTTAGAAGGAGCATCAGGCTTAAAATCTATTACTTTCACTGTATTAGCAAGTAGTAGTAATAGCTCAAATTCTTCAAACAGTAGTAGCACAACTACAACGACCAGTACCGATATTGCGGCGGGTAAGACACTTTATATAACACATTGCCAAGATTGCCATGGTACAACTTACAGAAAAGCAACTTCTGTTACTGAAACGCGCCATGCAATTAATATTGATGATGGTGGAATGGGGTATTTAAGTTTCTTAACCGATGCTGAATTAACTTCTATCGCCAATTACATGACCAGCCTTGTTGGTACAAGTACCTCAACGCGCCCAGTTCGTTAAGATTATAAAGTTAAGTGATTAAACGCAGTAACGAATCTGCTTTTTTATAAAGCTGACATTTTCCTCAATAAGTAAGTCTTGCTGTAGAGCCCAATAGTTCTCCGACGTTTATGTTGGGCTCTTTTTTCCCCGTTTTCTTAGAAGCAAGTATCATGTCGCGCATTCTTCTCAGTTTTCTTCTTTTCATAAGTAGCCCTACCTTTGCTGCCGAAGCGACGTTAACCAGTCCTTCGGTTGTTCTTTTTCAGACTGAAACCCCTTTCCAGTTGGTATTAACCACCCCGACGGCGGTACAGGGCGATTTATATTTAGCAACGGTTTTATCTGACCAGCAGCTTTATTTTTTAACAGCCGATATGGGGTTGCAAACCAGTCCCATTGCTTTTGCTAAAAATCAAAGTTTTTCAGGGCAACAAACGGTTTTATCTATTCCTTATAGCAGTATTCCAGCGGGTATTTATCCTGTTTATCAAGTCATTACAGCAGTAAATCAATCACCTTTTGATACGGCTGCATGGTTAACTTCCGTGCAAAATCTGCAATTTACAGTAGGTTTGCCACCACATATTAGCCACGATGAAAATCGCGACGGCATTGCAGACAGTGATTGTAATGGCAATGGTTTAGCCGATGATGCTGTTGATTGTGAAAAACAAACCTTAAGCAATAGCAGTTTTACCAGCTTTCAAGCCGCAGGCAAAACGCTGTATGAAAAATATTGTGATACTTGTCACGATGCCACGTCATATCCCGCCGCGCAATTTCCTGAGTTAATCAGAACTTCTCCTAACTACGTTGATAATAATGCCAAAAAAGCCATTATCAGCCGCTTGACCGATGACGATTTGGACAAAATCGCCAGTTATATGGGACAAGCCAGTAGCCAAATTTGTCGTTTAGTCAGCACGCCTTAGGAGAATTACAATGGCTAAAATGCCTAAAATTGAATTAGAAAGTTATTATGATGTGATGAAACGGCAAGGCATTACACGGCGCAGTTTTCTCAAGTTTTGTACGTTAATGACGGCTTCATTAGGCTTATCACCTGATTTTACTAACTCTATTGCCCGCGCAATGGAAACCGAAGTGCGGCAACCTGTGTTATGGTTACACGGTTTAGAATGCACATGTTGCTCAGAATCGTTTATTCGTGCCGCGCAACCGTTAGCAAAAGACGTTATTTTGTCCATGATTTCCTTAGATTATGACCCGACGTTAATGGCAGCAGCGGGAAAACAGGCGGAAGAATGTCTTGCGCAAATCATGGAAACGTATAAAGGCAATTACGTTTTAGCGGTTGAAGGTAATGCCCCACTCGCGCAAGAAGGCATGTCGTGTATTGTGGGCGGAAAACCCTTTTTAGAACAATTGAATGGCGCGATTCCCGATTCAAAATTGATTATCGCATGGGGCAGTTGTGCCTCCAATGGCTGTGTGCAAGCGGCTTA
>CAZKST010000004.1:25472-42315 GCA_964555395.1 uncultured Thiotrichaceae bacterium
GATGCAGGCGCAAAATCAGGTTATTGCTTGTATAAAATGGGTTGCAAAGGTCCGATGACTTATAATGCTTGTGCAACAACGGGTTGGAATGGTGGGGTTTCTTATCCTGTTAATTCTGGACACGGCTGTTTAGGTTGTTCAGAAGAAGGATTTTGGGATAAAGGCTCATTCTATCAACGACTTGAATTTGTTAAAAAACCAGTTTGTAGTTAATTAATAGCTTGTATTAGGTCTGCCAGTCCTTTGAGGACTGGCAGACCTTTTTTATTTATTCCCAACAAAAAACAAAGACCTGCTAGGTTTTGAAAACCTAGCAGGTCTCTCTAAGCTCAAAAATATTCTACAATTCTTTACGCATTTGTTCCAAAAAGGCTTGAATCACTTCTTCATTGCGCTTATAAAACACCCATTGCCCCAAGCGTTGCGAAGTCACTAAACCAGCGCGTTGCAACATCGCCAAATACGCCGAAATTGTGGATTGAGATAAGCCCGCCCGTTCGTAAATTTTGCCCACACACACGCCATTTTCTAAACTATGTTCTTGTGCACAAAAATGCTGTTCTGGTTGTTTTAACCAGCTCAAAATTTCTCGCCGCACGGGATTTGAAAGGGCTTTAAAAATTTCATCAATATCAATTGGCTGACTCACACACGAATTCCTTTGCATTGACTTCTTTGCTATTGACAATGGGTGAGTATTTTAACCGCTATTTGCCTTAAACAACTAAAGTTGTCATTGCTTCGCGACTAAAATTTTTAATACTTGCAAACTCACCTGCACGCACTTTATTTGCCCATTCTGGCTCAGAAAGCAGTGCACGTCCAACCGCAACTAAATCAAATTTATGTTGTTCTAATTGTTCGACTAAGGTTTGTAATTGTTCAAATTGCACAGAGGGATAATCACGTCCCATAAATTGTTCAATAGAAAATGCTTTATCTAAACCAACACTGCCAACCGTGATAACGGGTTTTTGCGTTAAATGTTGTGTCCAAGTGGCTAAATTATCTGTTGAACCTGAAAACTCCGCTTCCCAAAAACGCCGTGTGCTTGCATGGAAAATATCAACGCCTGCATCGGCTAAGGGTTGTAAATATTGTTTCAGTTCTTCTGGCGTGTGTGCAAGTTTAGCTGAATAATCCCGCTGTTTCCATTGCGAAAAACGAAAGACGATTGGGAAATCTGCGCTGACCATAGAACGCACGGCTTTAACAATTTCAACAGGGAAACGAACGCGGTTAGCAATAGAGCCACCATATTCATCTTGCCGTTGATTTGTGCCTTCCCATAAGAAATTGTCGAGTAAATATTCATGTGCACCATGTAATTCAATGCCATCAAATCCCACCCGCTCGGCATCCCGCGCCGCATGAGCAAAGGCTTCAATCACTGCATCAATATCGCTTTTAGTCATCGCTTTAACGACAGTTTTACCATCTTCAACAACATTCATTGGACCAAAGCCGCCAATCGCTGGGTCTGGCTCAAGTCCTGCACGGCGAATAAGTCCAACATGCCATAATTGCGGAATAATTTTCCCACCGACGGCATGAACTTCATCAACCACTTTTTTCCAACCTGCTAATGCGGCATCTCCATAAAAAGCGGGAACATTGGGATAACCATTTGCGCCTGAATGATTAACATAAGTCCCTTCTGTAATAATCAAGCCGACTCCGCCTTCTGCGCGGCGGCGATAATAATGGGCTACTTCTTCTGTAGGAATGCCGCTTGGGGATTGATTGCGTGTCATGGGAGCCATGACAATCCGATTAGGAAGTTGTTGACGACCAAAGGGAAAAGGTTGGAATAAGGTTGAAATGAGACGGTCGGTGAGTGCTTGCATCGTAAAACTCCTAAGTTGAATTTCTATTAATTTATTTATAGGTAAATATATATATTTAAATTTATAGATATACAAGTAACCTACCTAAAATTAATTTTTAGGGTTGAATGGCGCGGCAAATATTTTTAACGGGAGTGCGGTAGCTTCAGCTATTGCTCGTGTTGCTGATAAATAAAACAATTTTAAATTAAATCTTGGTGTGATTTGGCACAAATTCTGATTGACATAATTTCTGAATTAAACTGCTGAGTTTCAGCACATAACTGCTGAGTTTCAGCACATAACTGCTGAGTTTCAGCAGTTGTTGTTTGCAAGATAAAAAAATAATTTTTTTATAATTAAATAGTTATAAATTGGCATAGTATATGCAATATGGTACTTACCTTCTTACTATAAAAGAAGACTTTGTGTCACAAACAATACATCTGAAGTACTTTGGGAGATTTTTCATGAAAGCTCAAAAAGGTTTTACCTTAATCGAATTAATGATCGTTGTTGCAATTATCGGTATTTTAGCCGCTGTTGCGATTCCTGCTTACACAGACTACATGAAACGTGCAATGGTTTCTGAAGGTGTTCAATTACTCGGCGGTTTAAAAACACCTGCTGAAGAATACTTAGGTAGCAACAAAGACTTACCTTCAATCGCAACAATTGGTGGTAAAACAGGTGGTAAATACACAACTAACGTTGCTTTAATGAGCGATAGCTCTGGTTATGAAGTTGAATTCAGATCATCAACAAACATCACTGGTAAATTACAATTAAAATATGATACTGCTGCAAGAACATGGTCATGCACAAACAATGGCATGAACGTAGCTTACTTACCTTCTAACTGCAAATAATTATTCGTGATTCACGAATGTTATTTAAGTTAGTTGCTTAAATAAGTTGAGTGAAAACCCGCTTTCAAGCGGGTTTTTTTATGACCAAATTTTAGGAATCCGCAATTCTTTATCCCGTAGTAAACCAAAGTCCAGTATAATTACTATTTTTAACTTTGGACTCCTCCTGCTCAACATGCGCATTCTTGACCGTTATATTGGTAACGCTATCTTTAGTGGTACAGCCTTAGTTCTATTAGTATTAGTCGGTTTATTTGCTTTCTTTGCTTTTATTGATGAATTAAATGATGTTGGTAAAGCGCGTTATGGCATCTGGCAAGCCATTGAATATGTATTGTGGGGAATTCCTTTAACGCTTTACGAAATCTTTCCTTCCGCCTTGCTTATCGGCAGTTTAATTGGTTTAGGTATATTAGCTAATAATAATGAATTAACTGTTCTCCGTGCGGCGGGAATTTCTGTCACTCGAATTGTCTGGGCAGCTTTAAAACGAGGATTATTATTGATTATAATCGTCATAAGCATTGGTGAAGTCATTGCACCTTATGGCGAACAATATTCTTATGAAATGCGTGCC
The DNA here is from genome assembly GCA_964555395.1 of uncultured Thiotrichaceae bacterium. Taxonomy (GTDB): domain Bacteria; phylum Pseudomonadota; class Gammaproteobacteria; order Beggiatoales; family Beggiatoaceae; genus CAZKST01. The sequence continues at coordinate 28,745 of CAZKST010000004.1, forward strand.
TTAGCACAATCTGATGAAAATCGTATGGTGTTTCAAAGCCGTTACGGCTTCTGGGCGCGTGAAAATCATGATTTTGTAAATATTCGCACTATTCAAGCAGATGGACGTTTCGGAGATGTACGTTTATATCAATTTGATGATAATCTACATTTACAACAATTAACCCATGCTCAATTCGCGCTCTATCAAAAAGGTGAATGGGTATTGCAAGATGTAGAACAAATAACTTATAGCTATCAGCAAGAAATTCCCTCTGTTAAACGTCAACACTTTGCCGAATTACATTGGAATGCCGTTTTAAATCCCGATTTAGTAAAAATTGTATCTGTGCGCCCGCATAAATTATCCACGTTTGGGCTTACACAATATATTGAATATCTTAAACAAAGTGGGCAACGTACTTTACCTTATGAATTAGCATGGTGGCAACGCATTGCCTATCCTTTTGTCTGTATCACAATGTTAATTTTAGCCATTCCCTTTGTCTTTGGCTCACTACGCAGTATCACGATTGGGCAACGCTTATTAATTGGCGCACTATTTGGCGTGGGTTTTTATATGCTCAATCAAGTTGCGGGTAATTTAGGCTTGGTTTATGAATTCCCCCCCATGCTAAGTGCACTGATGCCCCCGCTGATTTTTCTAGGAATTGCTTTATTATTAACCCGTCGCAATGTTTAATCCGTTTTTAGTCGGTTGAGGTATCTTAATGTCTTCTAATTTTTATGATGAATTGCCTTATTCATGTAAACCCCAAGCCTATACACATCCTAATCGCTTAGCGACCATTGCCGCCGTTTTTGGCATGACTCCTGTTGCTTTAGAAAATTGTCGCGTGTTAGAAATTGCGTGTGCAAATGGCAATAATACCATTGCATTAGCACAATCTTTAGCAACAACACAATTTGTTGGGATTGATTTATCGCCAGTACAAATTGAACAAGGACAACAGCGTATTGCAGAATTAGGCTTGAAAAATATCCGTTTACAAGCTTTAGACATTATGGATTTACCTGAAGACTTTGGACAATTTGATTATATTATTGCCCACGGCATTTTTTCATGGGTTGCGCCTGTGGTTCAACAACGCATTTTAAGTATTTGCAAACAACATTTAACCACTAACGGCATAGCTTATATCAGCTATAACACCCGTCCAGGGTGGAATACACGCTCAACTTTGCGGGATTTAATGCTGTATCACACTAAAAACATGAATGATACTCAGCAAAAAGCAGGGCGTTTAAAAGCGTTATTGCAATTTTTGGCAATGTCCGTCGGTGAGCGGGGGGACGCATACAGCAAATTTATCTTAGAAGAGTTTGAAACATTTAAAGATTTGCCTGAAAGCTATTTATTCCATGAGTTTTTAGAAACAGATAATAATCCGCTCTATTTTCATGAGTTTATCGCACAAGCCCGTCAACATGATTTAGAATATTTAGGCGATGTGCATTTTCACAGCATGTTAGCCAATAATTTCCCTGAAGCGATTGCAAAAAATTTACAGGCATTAAATCAAGATATCGTGTTTCAAGAACAACACATGGATTTTCTGCGTAATCGCCATTTCCGCCATACTTTGTTATGTCATCAAGGCACAAAATTAACTCGCAATGTTACGCCCGCCACGTTAAAAAGTTTGTATGTCGGTTCGCCACTAGAATTTAATCCAGAAAAACCGACTGAATTTTCTTGTGTGCGTGGTTCTATTAATAGCGATAATCCCGTGATTCAAATGGCAATTCATTGTCTTGCCCGTGCATGGCCAAACAGCATTGCCTTTGATGATTTATTGCAACAAGTGCGTGCCCAATTAGGCGGAGAAACGGCACACGATGAATCAACCTTAGCGGAAATTATTCTGCGCTGTTATTCCATCGGTTTGATGGAATTAAATTTTGCACAACAAAACTTTGTTGTAAATTTATCTGACAAACCTACCGCCAGTCCTTTAGCGCGTTTAGAAGCTAAAACAGGAAAAGAATTGACTAATTTACGCTGTGAATTGTTAAATGTAGAAAACAGCTTAGGTTTGCGCATTCTGCCGTATTTAGATGGCACACGCGACCAAGCGGCATTAGTGGATTTAATGGTAGAGTGGATTGAAAAAGGCGAGTTACAAGTGAATTTTGAGCCTCATGAAAATGCACCACAAACAGATTTCACCTTAACAAACGAGCAGTTACGACAAATTTTATCGCAGATTTTAGTCGATTCTTTACAAGGAATTGCTAAAGCTGCGGTTTTAATAGACTAACCTTTTATCTTATAAAAAAAACCACTTATCTCCACACAGCTATAACCTAGTTAAAGACTAAACTATACCTATAGTTATCTCCTTTTTAGGTGTGTGCAAGCAGCCCACGTTCTCGGTGCTAATCAGCAAAACGTGGGCTATTTTTTTGCCTATACCCGCGCTACGCCAATCGCCTCCTCACCTATCAGCACCGCCCGCGCATAATCTAAATGTTCTGCTAAACCCAGCAATAACAAAGTATCCCCCACATGTAATTCTTCGTCTAATGAAGGATTTATGACTTGTTGCCCTTGTCGTTCTAAACCGACAATGCTGACATTGGTTTGAGTTCGCAAGCCAACCTCACGAATTAATTTACCTATCACGGGCGCAGTTTCTGACAATGTCACATGGGTTAATTGTGCAGCCTGCAATAAGGCGGGCGGCGTGGGCGCGGGTTCAGTCAATTCGATATTTTCCCGAATCACAAAGTGCAAACTGGAGAAAAAGCGATTAAACCGCCGCCAACCATTAGTCACAATGATGACAATCATAATAGACAGCACAACTAATACTTGCCAAACAGGCAATAAAGAATAGCTCAGCACTAAAAACCATACACTCATCAAAAGCACGCCCGCCGCAAAAATCATTGTATTAAACGCTGTTTGCAATTGAAAACGTTTTTGTGTGCTGATGGAAGCGGTGCTTAACTCCGCTAACGCCATAGAAAGGGCGCGGAATTTAGTAATTGTGTGAATTAAAATCGGCACACACAATAACATGGTGGCTAACCATAAAGTAATGGTTTGCCCTAAAGGAAAATCCTGAAATAGTGTCCATGTTTCTGCATTGAGATATTTAGCGATTATAAATAAAGAAGCAATGAAAACAATATTTAACGCAATCGGTGCGGTCATTTTCCATAAAATCATCCGTATTTGTTGCCGTTCAAGATTGGGTTTTGCTTGGGCTAAACCTCCAACCCAACGCGGATATAAATCAATCACAGATAGCATTGATTTGGGTAAGCGATTTTCTAAAAAGTTAGCGACTGAATCTGAATGTTTAATTAAAAATGGAGTGCTCAAAGTGGTTAATGCAGATACCATAACCGCAATAGGATAAAGGAAATCGCTGGTAACGTTTAAAGTTAAACCTAATTGCGCGATAATAAAAGAAAATTCGCCGATTTGAGCTAAACCCATTCCAATCCGTAGTGAGGTGCGAATATCATTTCCCGCAATAAATGCCCCGATAAAGCAACTCAGAACTTTGCCTAAAATCACAGCGACTGTAATGATAATAATCGGAATTAAATATTGGAATAAAACGCTAGGCGCAATCAACATGCCGATAGTGACGAAAAAAACCGCGCTAAACATGTCACGCACGGGCTGAATTAAATGTTCAATTTGCGCATTTTCCCGACTTTCGGCGACTAATACTCCCGCTAAGAATGCACCTAATGCAACGCTATAACCAACCAAAGCGGCAATTAATGACATTCCAAAACAAATGCTTAGGGTAATTATTAACAGCATTTCTTGATTACGAAATTGCGCCGCATAACGTAAAATTTTGGGCACGCTTAATAAACCGATAACCATCATCATGACTAAAAAAACAACGAGCTGCCCAACTAATTGCAAAACTTCTCCCGTATCGACATTGCCAGTCATGGCGACTGAAGATAATAAAGTTAATAACGCAATGGCTAAAATATCTTCAATAATTAAAATGCCAAAGATTAAAGTTGCAAATCTTTGCTTAACTAAATCTAATTCTTGTAAAGCTTTAATAATAATTGTGGTTGAAGAAATAGATAAAATCGCACCTAAGAAAAGGCTATCCATAGTTTTCCAACCAAAAGCTTGTCCAATTTGATAACCAAGCCATAGCATTAAAGCAATTTCCAATACAGCAACAATTACCGCCGTCGCACCTACTTTAAATAATTTACTTAATTGAAAATGTTGTCCAATGCTAAACATAAGCAAGATAACACCAAATTCAGCCAGCACTTTAATGGTGTGTTCATCTTGGACTAAAGTAAAAGGGGGCGTATAAGGGCCAAGAATAAGTCCCGCGAGAATATACCCTAAAACAACAGGTTGTTTTAAACGATGAAATAGTAAAGTTGTGCAACCTGCAATCACCATAATAATGGCTAAATCTTGCAAGAGTTCATTGTGATGAATCATAAGATAATCCTTTTACGCATAATTAAAATTTCAATAAAGCATGATTTTTAATTGTTAGCAAATTGTTTTTGATTATCTTAAAAAAAGTGCGGTTTTTTTAAAATTAAGAAATATGAATAATATCTTGAGTTATCAAAATATTTTAAATTAAAGAATAGAATTGCTTAATTTTCTTTAAAGAAATGATTTAATCTTAATTGGGATTTTAAAATTCACTATATTGACTAAAGATTTAATAGAAACCTGCCAAGTTTTTAAAACTGAGCAGGTCTTTTTTTGAAAACAGCTAAGCTTTTGGCTTGCTAAACCGTGCAGTGATTACATTCCATAAGGGTTTTAAATGGCGGGATTGGCGATAAGTCCATAATACAATGCCCGTAACTGCTATGATTAATAAAATAAAGCCTGCTAGTAGCACCATATAAATTTGTCCACTGCCAAAAATACGCCCTGAATGCCATGAAATCATCCAAGAAGATAATTTGGCTAAACTCACTTGCTCCCCGAATAATTGGCTGTGTACAGTTCCGCATTGTGCATTGACCCACACAAACGCATTACCAACGTAGCGATTGCCGTCGTTATTTCCTTTAAAAGTGAAACTGTAATAATTTTCTGTTGTAGAAGGGAAAAAGACGCGGGCGACTTGACGCTCGGGAAATTGTTGTTGTGCTATTGCAAGGGCTTGATTTGCATTTATTTGTCCAGCACAGCTTTGCTGTTGTGATTGTTGGATAAATTCTATTGAGGGTTTGCGGGGAGCTTGCGGCAATACGCTGTCAAACCATTGCGGCTGTGACCAATAAAGCCCTGTAATTACCCAAGTCATGACAAAAAACACGCCCCACAGCCCTAAAAAACTGTGCATATAATAGGCAAACCCATGAAAATTGCTACCGATACTAAAGCGTAAAGCTTTGCTTTTAATCGTATTAAAATTTTTATTGTAAATGGGAAGCCATAAATATAAACCTGTGCCCAGCAAAGCTAAGGTTAATAAGCCCATGATGGCTACAATCAATTCGCCAGTATCGCCCGACAATAATTCGCCGTGCAAGTGCATAAAGGTGGCTGTCCAACTTTCCCCCAAATCAATTGCCCCTAAATAACGCGGTTGATAAGGGTCAACGGCTAATAAAACCGTTTCCCCTTGGGGATTGGCGACAGGCTTGCCGAAGAAAGTCGCTGCATCAATTTGCAAACGACTGTGTGGCATCATTAAGCCTTTGAGATTAAAAGGTTCTGTATAAGCTTGTGCAGCAACTTCGCGCAATCGCTCAATATCGGGTTGTAACGGTTGGGAAGTGGGTTTTACGGTGCTTAAAAAAGGATATTCCCATTGCATCAAATCGCCAGCAAAGTTAATAACTAAACCCGTTGAAGCAATTAAGAAAATAAACACAAAAATTAGCGCGCCAAGCCAACTGTGCAGATAGACCATTAAACGGCGGAAGGGGGGGAATTTAGCAAAGAAAGTTTGTAATGACATAGTAGTTAACAGCATAAAAATCAGGATTATTAGAATAATTCAGCTTTTTACATGTAATGCTACATAAATGTGAAAATCCTATAAATCCTGATTTAATCATTTAGAAAGAATAAGTTAAAGTCAGTTTAAAATTGCGTCCCGGTTCAAAGTCATCTAAACGATACCCGCGTGCAATTCCAGAAGTTGAAGCATGTGAAGTATAGTTTTCATCAAAAAGATTATCGATACCCGCAGTAATAACCAAATCTTTAAAACGTCCTTGAGGTTGCCAACGGGCAGAAATATTATGCACGTCATAAGCTTTTTTATCACTACTCTCTAAGGCATACGCATCTTCAGCGCGGACAAAAATAGAATCCCATGCCAGTTTTAAGCCTAAATGGGGAATATCATAGGCTAATTCTAAACTGATACTGTCCCCGACTTCATTTTCTAAAGGTTCGTTATTGAAACTGTCGGCGGGATTAACGGTTTTAATTTTTGAATCAGAATTTGAGTAACTGGCTAAAACACTTAATTTTCCAATCTCATAATTCATACTTAATTCAAAACCATCAATATCAACATCGCCCACATTGGCATCATAAGCAATGCTATTTTCATAAACTACAGTCATATAATCTTTTACTTTAGTTTTAAAAACCGTCAAGTTAGCAGCGACTTTATCCGCGCCTAACACTTTCTTTTGTTGATATAACAAACTGATTTGATTATTGCGCGCCGTTTCAGGGCGTAAATTTTGATTGAGAATAGAATAATCGGAAACGCCTGTAAAAATTTCGCTTAACTCTGGCCCTTTGAAACTTTCAGTGCTACTTAAACGTACAGTTAATGCTTTTGATAAAGGATATTCCAAAGCTAAAGCATTAGAAAATTCACTCCATTTTTGCTTATCCGCACGCGCCATGTCGCGGGTGTAATGGTCATAACGTATCCCCGGAATCACCGCTAAACCGTTTTTTAATTCCATGCGGTCTTCTACATAAACCGCTTGTGCTTCTGCTTTTTCTTGCGCAAAAACATTGCTTGCTGGATTGCCATCTGCTTGTGCAACGCGACTATAATCAGAAGCTTGATGACGATATTCCGCCCCATAAGTGAATTGATGATTTAACCATTCAGTTTCTACAATCGTTTGTGCTAATAAATTAATGCCTTTAGTTTTAGCTAAACCTGAAATAACCGCATTGCGTAAACTTTTATCTTCAGACCGCCATAAATCCAACTCATTGTAATAAGCCGTTGCTTTTAAATATAAAGTATTGCCAGCATCTAATTCATAATTGAGGCTATAAGTATTACGGCTAAACTCAGTTGGGAATAATGCACTTTTGGTTAATCCTAAATTAGCAACTGAGCCAAAATTGGGACGGGGAGAATACAAGCCTTCATCTTGATAGCGGTCAACGCTCAGTTCTAAACGTTGGCGTTTGCTTAAGTTATAGCCAACTTTAAATAACATATCGCGAATTGTGCCATCGTTACCGATAATTGTATTGCCATTGCCATCTTTGGGATTGTCGCGATTGACATTGTAACCATAGACTAAAGCGTCTAATTGTTCATATTGCCCATAACCTGTTAATGAAAAACCGAGCGACTTATTAGAAGCATAGGAAGCTTGAGCGCGTGCTCCGACATTTTGTCCTGCTTTTAATAAATCTTTAGCGTCTTTAGTTTCAAAACGGACAGAGCCACCTAAGCCGTTATTAATAATTGAATTCGCGCCGACATCAACTTCAACCGATTTCAAAATATCCGCATTGAGCAATAAATTACCCACATGATGGAACATATTAATAGATTGGGGAGCACCATCCAGACGAATATCTAAATCTGTTTCATTGACACCGCGAATATTGATACGTTGATTGGTGGAATGTGAGCCGCCAATATCAACCCCTGGAATATCTCGCATTAAGTCACTGAGATGGTCAGCTTGTTTCATCGCGATGCTGTCATCGGCAAGATGCAAAGAGGTACTTTGAATAGAAGTGCTCCACACCTCTACGGTTGCCAACTCAACTTCTTCGTCTGCTGCAAAGACAAAGCTGCTGAAAAAGAGCAGTGCTAACGTTCTACAAATGGACAATAACATTAAATACCCTTGATATAAAAAGTAATTTATAAAAAATGTCTGTGCTGAATAAACAGCAAGCATTTTATAATAACTTTTATTATTTTGTAAATGATAATTATTATTATTTGAGTTAATGATTGCAAAGACTAAATTCATAAAACTGTCATCAAATCTTAATAATTCTTACACAATAAGTTAATGCTATCGCGACATACTATGGAGCGTTTTATTAAGAACTCTTTAGCAAGATTATGAAAAAGTGCTTTATTTAAAGCAGCTTATCAACTGAGGCATCCCATGAAAGATTTATTTGAGCGTGAAGAAATTAACTTTTCTCCTGATAACCCTACTTTTGAACAAGTATTGCAAGCAAATTTGTCCCGTCGGCAAATTTTAAAAGGTGGCTTGGGTTTAGCGGCGATTAGCATGTTTGGTGGCAGTTTAACGGCTTGTAATGGGGATGATAATAGCGATACTCCCGTCATTAATTTCCAATCCGTTAGTATTAGCGCCGAAGATAAGCATGTTGTGCCTAAAGGTTATACTGGCAAAGTTTTATATCGTTGGGGTGACCCAGTTTCTAATGGCGCAGAATTCAAATATGACGCATCCAATACCGCCGCTGAACAAGCAGTTCAAGCTGGGATGCACCATGATGGAATGCACTACTTCCCTATCGATTTGTTACAAGGCGGCGAATCTTCTTTACAGGGTTTATTAGCCATTAACCATGAATACATTGAACCTGCTCTTCTGCACACAACAGGCGGTTATGCAGATGACAGCAGCAATTACACCAAAGAAAAAGCAGATAAAGAGTTAGCTGCTCATGGTGTTTCTATTGTTGAAGTAAAATTAGAAAATAATAACTGGTCGGTTGTTCGTCCTTCTAAATATGCTCGCCGTATCACGATGACCACAGCCATGACTTTGAGCGGTCCCGCCGCAGGTAGCCGTTTATTAAAAACGAATGCAGATTCAACAGGTAAAGAAGTATTTGGTACATTAAATAACTGTGCTAATGGCTTTACACCTTGGGGCACTTATTTAACGTGTGAAGAAAATTTCCAAGAATATTTTGTAATTGATGATAAAACGACTTTATCCAGTGAAACCCAAGCAATTGTGAACCGCGATGCAGTGCCTTTAGCAACAGCAAGCCGTTTCTATTTCTGGGATAAACACTACAGCCGTTTCAATGTCAATAAAGAACCAAATGAAGTGAATCGCTTTGGTTGGGTTGTAGAAATTGATCCCTATGATCCCAGCAGCAAACCCATTAAACGGACAGCTTTAGGACGTTGCAGCCATGAAAATGCGGCTTATACGTTGACTTCTGATAATCGCGTTGTTGTTTATATGGGCGATGATAAACGCTTTGAATTTATTTATAAATTCGTTAGCCGTCGCGCTTATGATAAATCAAATCGCGCTGCGAATATGGCAGTAGGGACTGGCATTTTAGACGATGGCGATTTATACGTTGCCCGTTTTGATGCGGATGGTTCTGGCGTTTGGTTACCGCTCAAACATGGTGCTGTTAATCCTAAAGATTCTAGCAAAGTATTAGATGCTGCGGCGGGTTTCAATGATTTAGCTGATGTATTAGTTAAAACGCGTATTGCCGCTACTTTGATGGGTGCAACACCAATGGATCGCCCTGAGTGGTTCACTGTTGATGCAAAAACAGGTTATGTGTATGGCACATTAACCAATAATAGCCGCCGTGGCACAACGGGCAACGCGGGCACAGATGCCGCAAATCCGCGTGCTGTCAATGACATGGGACATATTATTCGCTGGAAAGAAAACGGTTCTGCGGATGCAACTTCTTTCAAATGGGATATTTTTGTCTTAGCAGGCAATCCAGCAAGCAGCAAAGATAACTATAAAGGCAATATCAAAGGCGATATTTTCTCTTGCCCAGATGGTTTATGGAGCGATAAAGATGGTCGCTTATGGATTCAAACGGATATGAGCGACAGCGTAATGTTGGATGGCGAATATACTGCGTTTGGTAATAATCAAATGTTGTGTGCAAATACAACGACAGGTGAAATTCGCCGCTTCTTTACAGGGCCTATCGGTTGTGAAGTCACGGGGATTGCAAGCACTCCTGATGGCAAAACTATGTTCATCAATGTGCAACACCCTGGCGATATTCCCAAAGGTTTAGTCAGCAAAGTGGGTTCTGACCGCGTGAAACCTAGTAATCCACGGGCAAGCAGTAACTGGCCTGATTTTAAAGCAGATGGTCGTCCCCGTTCTTCTACAATCGTTATTACTAAAGATGACGGTGGAATTATTGGGACTTAATGTTAATGTAGGGTGGAATAGCGAAGCGTATTCCACCATTCTACTCTGCGGTTGATAATCCGTTTTTACTTACTCCGCTTTTTGTAGCGTTTCATGGTGGAATACGGCTTGCGCCTATTCCACCCTACAAACATCCTTTTTTGGGTTTTTTAAATCCCTAATAATTTGACTACGATAGGCAATAAAAACGCGCTGATAATCCCCGTCACACCGATGGCTAAACCTGCAAACGCGCCCGCTAATTGACTCATTTCAAACGCATACGCTGTACCAAAACCATGCGCACTTAAACCCAAAGCAAAACCGCGCACGCTATCATGGCGAATGTGGAAAATGCGATAAAGCGGCAATGCAATCATGCAACCAATTGCTCCCGTTAATAAAACAAACCCCGCTGTTAACGCAGGAATTCCGCCAATTTGCTCAGAAATCCCCATTGCAATCGGTGTCGTGACTGATTTAGGTACAAGCGATAAAATCGTTTCTCGATTTGCGCCCATCAGCCAACCCACGCCAATCGCAGATAATGCCGCTGTCGTCGCGCCCGTAACACACGCAATCATCAAGGGAATAAACATCCGTTTAACCCAATCTAAATGCAAATATAAAGGCACAGCTAACGCAACCGTTGCCGTCCCTAATAAAAAGTGTACAAATTGCGCGCCTTTAAAATAGGTGATATACGAAATATCCGTTAATTTTAAAAAAGTAATTAACACCGCCATACTTAACAATACGGGGTGAAATAACGGATTTTTACGAAAAACGACGCGATTCAGCCACACGCACGCTTGAAACGCAATCAAGGTAATCGTTAAACCCAGTAAAGGACTTGCGGATAAATATACCCACAAGGCAGATAAATCATTGACAGCAGGATTAGGAGTGCTCATGGTCTTTGTGATGATGCTCAGTTAAGGCTTTTAAAACTAAGGCAGTTACTGCCATCGTTACAATTGTGCTCACGACCAACGCGACGCTAATCACTAACCAATCTTTAGACAATAATTTGAAATGCTCCATTAAACCCACCCCAGCAGGCACATAAAGCAAGGCGAGATTGTTTAATAAACCATCTGTCACTGTTTTAATCGGCGCGGGAACAGTTAAATGACTATGTTTTTTTACAAAACCATAAATCATTAAGCCAATTAACAAAAAAACCATGCCCAAAACTGGACCCGGCACAGGTAAATGCAGCAAGCGGGCAATTACTTCGCCCGCTAATTGACAAACTAATAAAACCGTAAATCCAAATAACATAATGTGTTTTTTTATAAGTGCACAGCGTAAATGTTAATTCGCTTTTTTATAGCTTTCTTTACCACTGTTTTGTTCTTGTAAAATTAACGAATCATCGCTAATCGTTGCTTTGATATATTTGCGCAACAATTGTCCTGTGCTACTGGTGATAATTAACTCATCACCCTCTAATTGCCAAATACCCGCTTCAAAAGGTGCGTTATTAAGCGTTGAACTAAATAAATTTTTGTCGTCAACAGTGACAAAATGAATTTTCAATTGCACATCTTTAGTCGTGCTTGCCCATGTTCCTAATAATTGTTTAGCCGTCGGTTTCACACCAGTAATAGAAGGCTCAATAATCACAGGACTGACAACTGGTGTATTTTTTTTCCCTTCTATGATTAATTGCGGTGCGCTCACGGGTTCAGCGGTAGCTTTGATAGCATCATTATTTGCTTTAGCTAACATTTCTGCATTTTTATTAATTGCTTGCAGTTGTTTAGTCCGTTGTTCCGTTAAATCGCGCAAACAGTCATTTTTGACAGCATCATACATGTCGCCGCCTTTTGTATCATAAACATGAAACTCACATTGCATGTCGCGGAAATTTAACCAAGCCCGTTGAGCAAGGCGTAATTTCTCTTTTTGCGCAGAATTTAACAAGCTTAATGCTTTTTTAAATTCTTGATTTAACAAATCATCCGCTTTGCGAAAGGCATTTACACTGCAACTGCTAATTTCTGTTTGCGTCATGGCTTGTTGACAAGGGTCAAAATTTTCAGCCATCACATTAGCAAAAGGAAAGCCAGCTAAACACATAAATAGGGCTAATTTTTTCATCTCTTTCTCGTTATTTTTTTGCTCGTTATTGCGTGGATAAGCGGTTGGGAGAAGGGCAATCTAGCAACAAATTAATAAAGGTGATTAACCATGAATTTCGGCTGGGACATCATAAATTGCGGTTAAAATACAAAAAACTTGAATCCCTAAACCTTGTCCAAATGCGGTTAATCCTTCGCCGCTGGTTGCTGTAATACCAACATCTGATTCATAAATGCCCACCAATTCAGCGATTGCCCGTTTCATTTCGGGAATGCGGGGCGAAATTTTAGGACGTTGACACTCTAAACTAAAAGAAAGATGAGAAATTTTCCAGCCCCCTAGATATTTTAATGCTGCTAAAACGTATTCACGACTATCCGTAATCCCTTGTTGTAAACACATTTCATCGCTCACTTTCCCCAAAATATTAACGCCCGTAACACCTGAAATCGCATTAGTTAGCGCGTGCAACACGACATCCGCATCACTATTGCCTTGTAATGGCGGTTCATTTTCAAACACTAAACCCCCGAGCACTAATTTTTTTTGAGTATCTTGCTCATCAAAACGGTGGCTGTCTTGTCCAATAGCAGTTTTAAATTTCATGTGGGTACGCTCTTATGCACTTAGTGATAGGGAACAAAAATTTCATTGGGTTTAACTAACCCCAATTCAGAACGGGCGCGCTCTTCAATGGCTTCTGTACCATATTTTAAATCTTCTGCATCTGCCGCTAAACTGGCATTACGTTGTTGTAACAATGTGTTTTCAGTGCTTTGTTGGGCTTGTAATTGCTGTAACAATTGCAAATCTTGATGCCCTCCTTTGCCAAACCAAAGTTGATATTGTAATTGAATTAATAAAAACAGTAATGAAAAGATTAAAATACGGGAAATCATACAGTTAAATTATTTAGCGTCGGCGAGATTTTAAATGAGAACAAAAACCTGCTAGGTTTTGAAAACCTAGCAGGTTTATTTGAATGGGCTCAAAACGCGGCTAATCCCTTAAAAGACTAACAAAATTAATACAAACCACTGATTTTTTAAGCACTTATTCGCCGAACTCGGGTTAAATCGTTTTTTGATAGTGACATTGTACATCACAGGGGTTAATTTCGACTGTAATATGCACTAAAGCAGGCAAGGAAGCGAGTAGTTTTTTATAATAGTCAGG
>CAZKST010000005.1:0-28544 GCA_964555395.1 uncultured Thiotrichaceae bacterium
AACCATAAAAAACGAACCGTTTAAAGGAAAAAAACCTTCCATATCAAGACAAAATCGTCCATCATCAACTAATTCAATCCAAACAATCTTCTCCTTCTCAAATTCCTGCCAATAAGCACAGTTTCTCAAATTATAAGGTGTTTTTCCCTTATCTAATCTTTTCTCAAGTTGCGGATAGAAATTGTCTAAATGTTTCTTTATTGCAGGATATTGCTCAATATCTACAGGTGGATTGTTATGCAAATGAATTAACCACAACCCCGCCCACTCATACCCATACCGCTTAATATCGCGTCCCCGCAACACAGGCTTAATAATTTCTTCACTTTTCGGGTCTTCTACACACAAACGCTCTTTTGTCGCGGTATCAATAATAAAGGCTTCATTAAAACCCGTTAAAATTCCCCGATAAATTTTCACATCCCATTCTTTCAACGTCGTACCGACTTTCTCAATTTTGGCTTTCAACGCCTGCACCGATTCATCACCCAATACAAACGCTTTTTTATTTTAAAAATTTTGCGCTAATGCTTTTAAAGGTTTCTCAACTGTTGGCAAATCTTCCCCCGTTAAAAACTGCGCTTTTTCAACAACTAACTGCTTTCTAAACAACAAAATATTAGAATCCACTGTCGCATCAAAAATCTGCTTACCTTTAAAATCTAGCAACTGCAACAACTGCGTTTTGCTTAAGAAAAACTCCCGCAATTTCTCTCCATATTTAGCCCGCATCCATTTATTAGACGTAATAAACGCTAAAACCCCTTTTTCCTTTAAAAAATTAAAACCCGCCTCATAAAAATAAGTAAATAAATCTGAAGTTCCCGTAAAAACAGAATACTGTTTTAAATCCGCTTTCAAATGCTTAATTGATTCATGCCGAATATACGGCGGATTCCCAATCACCACATCAAAACCATCTTTAATCCCAAACATCCAAAACGCATCAAACCAACTACAAGACTCATCCACAAACGGATACCACGACAATAATTGTTGAGCTTGTGAATTTTTTACCGTTTTATTCTGATTCCAATTTAAAAATTGCTCAAACATTCTTTTTTGGACATTTTTAAACTCCTCTTGAATAACTTGCTTCCGTTGAGCATTTTGTACTGTGAAATACTCCTCTCGCAAACGTTTTAACTCGTCAGCATCTTTATCTTCCTCAAAAATTTCTACTTGCGAATCAGTCTGTTCCCCTCTCTGCGGTAAGCCAATCAACGTATTTGCACACACAAACTTAAAATCCAAATTCGGCAACGGAATAATGCCACGATTAGGCTTATCATCCTCCACCTTCTCATCCACCACCAACGACAAAAAACACCGCAAACGACTGATTTCAACCGCTATTGGCTGAATATCCACCCCATAAATACACTCCCGCAAAATCCCCAACTTGCGCGTATAATTCCACAACACCCGCTCCCCCTCCAACTTCTCCCGCATAAACCGCCGCGCCACCGCATCAGGAATATTATTCAACAAACGACTCAACCACTTAGAACAATCCTCATCCAAACGCGACAACAACAAAGTCAACTTCTGCAAAACCCCTATTGGAAACGCCCCCGACCCACACGCAGGGTCAAAAATCTTAACTTTATCAATGATTTGTAAAAGTCTATCCGAATCCCGCGCATCAAACGGATTACCCACCAACTCATAAGCAAACAACGCCCGCAACTTATCCTCAGCCAAATCAGGCAAATGCGCCATAAAACACGCAAGCAACGACTCATCCACCATATACCCCACAATTTCACGCGGCGTATAATAACTTCCCGTTGATTTTCGTGCAGTTTCCCCCGTTTCAGGATTAATTTCCGCCAACAAATTCTCAAAAATCTGCCCCAACATCTCAGGCTCAATCGCCACCTGCACATCCAACGGCGTATTTTCCTCAATCGTAAAATGATACCGCTCAAAAAAAGCCAACAACTTATGCAACCACGCATCTGGCACAATCACAGTATTCAAAGTACAAAAACCATCATAAAAATCATGCGGATGCGGCTCAAACAACCCACCATTTAAAAACGGAATAAACCCCCAATCGCCCTCATTAAACTGCGCCGCCCGCTCGACAACAGGCTTATTTAAAGTCTCAAAAAACAAACCCTCCAACACTGCATGATAAAAATCATAACCATCCTTTCTATTGCTCACAACCGCACTAGACAAAATCCCTTGAGGAATCAACGAATAGCCCGCATCAGAACTCTTCTTCTGCAAAAACCAACAAAACAACAACCGCCCAATCAAACGCACCGCAAACTCTTTTAAAACCTTATCATCATTCACACTTGGCAACTTCAACAACCCCTTAAAAACCTCTTTTCCCCGCGAACCGCCGACCAACTCAGTAAACAACAGCGACAATTCCGAATAAAACTTCTTATTTAAAACAGAAATATCTAAAACCTTTCGCCAAGCCTCATGCAACTCCACAAAATTATGCGGACGCGGCGTTAAACTCCCAAAAGCCAAACTCCCCAAAATATCCACATGCCCACGATGCGGATGCTCAATAAAAATATCCTTAATTAAAGAAACTTTCTCTAAAACATCACGACTACGCTCTTTCTTATTCAAACGCCGATGAATCACCCCAAACGCCAAACACTCACCATATTTAAATAAAATCAAAACAGGCATTGCAAAATGCTTATTAATCGCCCGCAAAATAGTGACTAACTCCGTCCGCGAATAACTTGCTTTTCTCAACTCCAAACCGACAAACAAATAAGACAAAATAATAGAATCATTCACTTCTTTTTCTAAAGACAAAAAAGCAGAAGATTGAATTTGAAGTTCCTCATCTGTTAATTGAAATAAAAAACAAGGCTCACCCGCAACTTCCTCATGACGCAACAAAGCAAACTCTGCCGCCCCCAACTGATTTTTTTGACTTGCATACCCTAATACTTTAAATAAATCTAAAGCCGCTGTTTTAAAATCAACCTTAGCAAAAGCCATTAAACCATCAGAAAGAGACATATTGAATTTACCTTAAAAGAAAAAATTTTTTAATGAAGATTACTTTCTTGAATAACCAACCAAGTGATTAACTGAAATGATTTATTTAACGATGGAGTTTCTAACGTAGCAAGCAAACGTCCTTGACGACTATTTGCCAAAGTAGCACTACTTTTTTCTATTGTTTTTTGCTCAAAAGAAGCTAAAGCCACTTTTAACAACGCATTATACAAAGTTACACACTGCCCATCTTGCGTTTCTTGATTAAAACTATCACAAACATCCTGATAAACTTCAGTTTTTCCAAGACATAACGCCTCAAACATCTCTAAAATTTTATACACTTCCGTACAATGAAAATGTACCGCCTGCTCACGCTTATTCACATACACCAAAAAATAAGGATGCACACGATTTTGTGCAATTGCTTTCACCTGCTCATCTTGCACTTTTAAACAAAAAATTACCCCTGCTTTAAACTGCTCCGTTTCAGGCACAACAGCATACATTCCCAAAGGTTCATTATCTAAATCTTTATCATTTTTTTGCAATGCCAATAAAAATTTAGCAAAACTCAAATACTCTAATTGAATTCCCTCATTATTCAACTCAGGAATATTTTCCTTAAACAACAACAATTGACGGTCACGATAACTTTTTTCTTGTTTTTCTTTAGACGAATGTTTTTCATCTTCTAACAGATTTTCATCCGCAGTCGTTGTAGCACTCACTAACGCCATCCGCGCTTTAACCCGTGATTCCAACTGCAAATAACTCTCTAAATCTTTGCCCGCCCAAAAATTAACCATTTGAATATACGCATTCTGAGTTCCTAAACGGTCAATACGTCCAAAACGCTGAATAATTCGAATAGGATTCCAATGAATATCATAATTAATCACATAATCACAATCCTGCAAATTTTGCCCTTCAGAAATACAATCAGTCGCAATTAAAATATCAATCTCTCGTGATTCATCAGGATAAAGCACCGCCCGTTCTTTAGAAAGTGGCGAAAACAACGTTAAAATTTCCTCAAAATCTTTCTTATTCAAACTACTTTGATTATCACCACTGCCCGTTACTAAAGCAATATTCACCTGCCACTGTTTTGCTAATGCACACATATTGTCATACAAATAACGCGCAGTATCGGCAAATGCAGTAAAAATAAGCACTTTACGATTATTAGCATTAATCATTGGCGCATTCACTTTCTCACTGACTAACTGCTGTAATCTTTGCAATTTACTGTCATGTACTTTTTCTATTTCTCTAAGCAAATCGGCTAACTGTTGCTTATCTTGCGCTAAATCCACTAACCAAGTTTCAATATTTAAATGCTGCGCCTTAAACCGCAATTTTCCCCATTCAAAACCCTCTTCTTCCTCCAACATTTGCTGTAAATCATCAGTTTCTAAATCTTGCGAATTAACAATAATATCCGTAATCTGCGTATGTAACTTATCTTGCAAATCCTCAATTTTTGCTAAAGTGCGCTTTAAAGTTTCTTTAAAAGAAAAAATAGAACTTTCCAAACGCTTTAAAAAATTAACCCGCATCATGCCAATTAAATAATACTCACGGTCATACTGACTAAAATTAGCCACCTTTCCGCTATAAACTTGCTCAAACTCAGCTTTAATATAGGCGGATGGATTAAACAAAGATAATTTATAGCCATTAATCTTTTCCACTAAATCACTATATTTAAGCGATTCAAAATCAATATATTCATGATGTGGTTTTAAACGCTGCGGAAAATTACCCAAGTCTTCCGCCTTAATAGACTCAGCAAAATAAGTTTTAATATGCTGACGCGAACGGGCAATTGTTAAATTATCTAACAAGGTAGTCACATTTTTATCTAAAGCATCAATCAAATTTTCTTTAGTTAAATTTTCAGATTGAGCATCTAATTTCTTTTGCGCTTGTTTAAGCGTTTTCTCAACACTATTAATCTGCATTGAGTCTTGAAAAGCATCATCTTTATCATGCGTAATTAAACGAATTTGATGATACAAATCATTTAAATCATTATTCACGGGGGTTGCTGATAATAACAACACTTTAGTTTTAACGCCTGCTTTAATCACATCATTTAATAATTTCTCATAACGACTTTGAATATATTCCTCACCTTTGTTATAGCCTTCCGTGCCATTACGAAAATGATGCGATTCATCAATAACCACTAAATCATAAGCATCCCAATTAAATCTTTGCAAATTAATGCTATCAGAATATCCTTTAGTGCGCGTTAAATCGCTATGATAAAGCAGACTATAATGAAACGGGTCTTTTTTAAAAGAATTGGCTTTATCTTGCGTGGCAATTTGATATTTACGCCAATTTTCGCGTAATTTTTTAGGACATAACACTAAAACGGTTTGATTGCGTAATTCAAAATATTTAATTACAGCCAATGCCGTGAATGTTTTTCCTAAACCCACACTATCGGCTAAAATACAGCCATTGTATTGATTGATTTTATGAATAATTTGCTTAACTGCATTTTTTTGGAATTCATACAATTTCTTCCAGATTTCACTTTTTTCTAAAGAAATCGGCAATTCCTCCTCAATCCATTCATGACGAGTATTTAAATGCTGTAAAGTTTTGCGATAAATAAAATCGGGTGTATTTTCACAATACAGTTGCTCTAAATACGCTAATACTTCTTCTTTAACACTACGGACTTCAACTGCTTGATGATGACCTTGCCATAAATGATTAAACCATTGCTCTAAAGCTTTAGTATCACTTTTGCTATCGGTGATTAAATTTAACTCAAGATTTTTTTGGACATAACCAAAGCCTAAACCACTGATAGTAAAGTTAGAACTTCCGACTACAGAATGCAACCGCGTATCCTCTTCAGACGCTGGATTTTTAATCAGATACAATTTTGCATGTAAGAAATCAGGTTTATTAATGGTTTTAATTTCAACTTTTTGTCGTATCCACTCGGCGCAAGCTTTAGCGACTGCTTTTTGTTGCAAATAGTGACTAATTTCTAAATTATTTTCTTGTAAAACGAAGGATTTCTTATGCTCTTTTTTAAGAAAAGTCGGTTCACCAAATAAGAAACGTAATTGCTTAATTGCGCCTAATTGTTCTTTAAGCGCATTAAACGCATAAGGTGTAAAATAAGCAGAGACAAAAGAAAGTTCAGCATTTGGGTGAATTATTTTCTTTAAAAAATCGCCCAATTTGCTATCTTGCGAAGTATTATCGAGAATATTTGAGTGATTATTTATATTCATAGTTATTTCTACTATTTCCTAATTTATAATATTAAAAAATTTGTATTATTGCATGATAGAAATCTATAAACAACTTACTCACTAATTTTAGTATTAGTTGAATTTAATCTTAGGTGCAGAAACCTGCTTTTCATTTTTTAATGTACTCATAATTTAACTCTACTTTTCAGCAATAACCCCAAAAACTAATTAATTTTCGCATACTTTGCCCTTTTTTGAAAAAAATTTACAAAAACGCCTTGCCAAAATCTAAAACCCCTACTAAAGTCTGTATCAATTTGTAAAAACTTCGTCCTGAATTCCCTCAAACTTAAACTAAATAGGAGAAATCAACATGCTACCCAATGACTTACATCTACCACTCCACGCCTAGTCTTCCGCATGTTGTACGCTGGAAGACAAAGCAAAAAGTTGTCTTCTCGCGGTTTCTCTACTTACTTCGTGTAAAAAAAGACCTCAGTTGACAACCCAAGTTGCGCTGAGGTTTTTTTATGCCCTCAGCATTTCATATTGACTTGTTTTTACAAGGAAGTCTTTTTATGCCTGTCAAAATGACACTGGAAAAAGGTCTTGTGCCCGTTAATATTTACACCGATGACATCGAGTCTGAGGCGTTAGACCAATTAACCAAAATTTCCCATTTGCCCTTTATCCATCACCACATCGCCGCAATGCCCGATGTGCACATGGGCATCGGCGCAACGGTCGGCTCAGTCATTCCAACAAAATCCGCCATCATTCCCGCCGCCGTCGGCGTAGATATTGGCTGTGGAATGAATGCCTTACGTTTATCTTTAACCGCAAACCAATTGCCCGATAATTTAAAACCAATTCGCTTGGCAATTGAAGATGCGATTCCGGTCGGTTTTAATCATCACAAACGCCCAAGTGCGCCGAACTCAACCTTAAAACCGTTGAATCAAGGACTTGAAACGCTGTTAGACAAACATCCCACCATCAGTAAAATGATGAAACGCATTCATGAAACATGGACGTGTCAATTAGGAACGCTGGGCGGGGGTAATCATTTCATTGAGTTGTGTTTAGATGAAAGCCAAAATGTGTGGGTGATGTTGCACTCAGGAAGTCGTGGGATTGGTAATAATATCGGGACATATTTTATTGATTTAGCAAAGAAAGATATGGAACGCTTGCAGATTCATTTACCGCACCGCGATTTAGCTTATTTTCCTGAAGGGGCTGAACATTTTGATGATTATGTTGCGGCTGTGCATTGGGCGCAGGATTATGCAATGGAAAATCGCCGCGAAATGATGCGCTTGATTTTAGAGTCATTACGCAAAGTGTTTCCGTATTTTGAAATCACAAAAGAGGCGATTAATTGCCATCATAACTATGTGTCCATTGAGGAGCATTTCGGGGAAACGGTCTATTTGACCCGCAAAGGCGCAATTAGCGCACGCGAGGGGCAATTGGGCATTATTCCGGGTAGCATGGGCGCGAAATCGTACATTGTGCGCGGTAAAGGGAATCTCGATTCTTTTTGTTCTTGCTCACATGGCGCAGGACGACGGATGAGCCGCACGGCTGCTAAACGTAAATTTAGTGCTGATGATGTAATGCAACAAACTCAAGGGGTTGAATGTCGTAAAGATAGCGGGGTGATTGATGAAATCCCGAGTGCTTATAAAGACATTGACACCGTGATGGAAAACCAAAGTGATTTGGTTGAAGTTGTGCATACTTTAAAGCAAGTGGTTTGTGTTAAAGGCTAATTTTTCAAAAAGTGTAAAATTAACCCCTTTTTCCTAATTTTGGGAGACTGCCAGCTTTTTTTATAAAACTGGCAGTTTTTTGGTTTAATGAATATCAGTAGTTTTTTAGACGCTATCATTAAAGCGTATAAAACTTTTCATTAAATTCTATTTCTTTGTAGTTTATTTAGATAGCAAACCTTTTTGATAACAATGTTTATCGTATATCAAGCCATTTTCAACTTGATGCAGGCGGTCTTCTAACTGTTGATATTCGCTTGTTAAAACAAAAAGAAAATATTCCCCTGAAATATCAATTTTTTCAGAAATGTTTTGAAGTAAAGCGTTATTTTTAGTGCGTGAACGCCAAAAATTAAAAGTGCGTTTTATACCGATAACAT
This sequence comes from uncultured Thiotrichaceae bacterium, assembly GCA_964555395.1. Lineage (GTDB taxonomy): Bacteria > Pseudomonadota > Gammaproteobacteria > Beggiatoales > Beggiatoaceae > CAZKST01. The sequence goes on from CAZKST010000005.1 coordinate 8,365, forward strand.
GCAAAGTTCTATCGGGAAAAATCTTTACATTTTTTCGCCCAATATACACTTGTTTAATTGTGGTATCTATTGCAAAAATAGCAGCGAGTTCTTTTAATTTTTCTTCAGATAATTGATGTGAAAGTAAAACATCTGTTTGAATAACAAATTCACGTTCTTGATAGGCTTGTTGTTCTAATATTTGTCTTTCTTCAATGCGTTGTTGGTAAGGTAAAAGCGTTTCATCTTTTGCATTTTGTTTGTGTAAGTAGTTAAGAATTATTTGATAACCCTCTAATAATAAATCCTCATTTTGCTTAACTGCTTTTTCAATGCAAGCAATGCCTTTTTCTTGTTGGTTGTCTAATAAAATCCGCCCCATCTGAAAATAAGCAGCATTTGCAAATTTATCATCTTTATCATCGGTCAGTAGTTTTTTATAAAGTGGAAAAGCTTGTTTATCATCTACAAATTCAGACGTTAAACTGGCTAATTGCCATTTTTCATAAGAGTTTAATTCATCATTGGATTTTGCTTGCAACGCTTGTAGTTGTTGTTTGCCTTGTTGTACATATTGATGGCGAGAATGCCATTTAGTTGCAATGTTACTTTGCCAATTAACGGTGATAATTGCTTGTAAAGATTCAAGATGAGGTTGCAATAAAACTTGTGCTGCACTTTGCTCGAAAGGAGCGGGAATTTTAGCTTCTTCGCCTAAAGCCGCTAATCTATCTTGTAATGAGGGATGTGTGTCTGTGCTATCCGTTTGATTTTTTAAAGTTTGTTGTAAGTATTGCTCAGAAGCAGCAAGAAGTTGTTTTTTGTTTCTTTGTAAAAAATTGGGGAGTAGTGGGTAGATAGTCGCTGGATTATCTTGTTTATCCGCCATTTTATAAATTTTTTTCCAGAAATATTCATCTAACAATTCGCCTTGAATTGAAGAGTTGACTAAGGCGGCAGCGGCGGTATGTGTGCCGACAATATCGGCTGAACTGCGGTCAGCTTCATATTCGTTAGCGCGGGCTAATACGAAAGTGTAGGCTGAGAAAAAAGGGATGTACCAATTAAAAAAACGCCGAAAGAGTAATAAAGCCCAGCTTTCATTGGCGGTTAAATTATCCATTAAACGATACCAAGATTGGCGTACGCGATAAATCCATGCGCTGAATTTGCCATGCGCGCCTGATAAATGTCCGTATTCATGAGCAAGAACCGCAGTAAATTGCTCAGGTGACAGCGCGTGCATAAAAGGTAAGCCAATGACTAGATAGTTTTTTTGCCAACCAAAAACGCCTAATCTGGGTTGTTGCATAATGCAGGCGTTGAAATCGTTATCTAACAGTACTTGATGGATTTTTGGACCCTTTAAACGGGTGCGGATGTCATCTAAAAGTTCAAAAAGTGGTTCAGCTTCTTTGCGCGAAAGAGGAACACCTTCAGGGGGTGGGAGTCGCACCCAAAGCGCATTTAAAACTAGGAAGTTAACAATCGCTAAGCCAATAATAAATTTAGCAAATATAGCAACATGATGTGAAAGTGCGGCAAAGTAGATTAAGGCTAATAAACCCGCAAAAAGTAAAATAATAGAAGCTAAAACGTAACCATAACCCAGTAAAGTAAGTAATAAAACGCGGAATTTATAGCGTTCAGGATATTCTTTCGCAAAACTGGTAAGTTGTTGAACTAAATTATCAAACGTAGTTTTTTCCATAGTGTGCTCAAATTGATTAAATTTGTTTATTTTTATGGGAATAATGACGAATAATTATCTATTTTTCAATACTTTTTAATGGTTTAAGTTTTTTATATGGGTGATAAGAATTTTTCTATTTTAGATAAGCATATTTCTAATAAAAACAAAAGACTCTATCTTTATCACAGATTTAGAATATTGGTTTTATCCATATTTAGAATAAATTTGCACTTCGTTTTGAAATCTACTATTATTACTCGCTCATTTTGCAATTCCTTTCATAATGTGCGCCCGTAGCTCAGGGGATAGAGTGTTGGCCTCCGAAGCCAAAGGTCGTAGGTTCGATTCCTATCGGGCGCGCCATATCTTATGTTAAGCACTTGACGAATTTGTGCTTTTCTCGTAAAATTTTCGTTTTTATTAGGCAAAACCGTTTTATCTAAAATTAATTTTAGATAGGGCGTTTATTTTTATCACGTCACAGGGACGCTTGAACACCTCATCCGTTGGCAACTGCATTTATTGGGTTCAAGTGAGGATTGTCCCGTAAAGACTGGAGTATTCATGACTACAATTAATCAGTTGGTTCGCAAACCTCGCAAACCACTTAAAGAGAAGAGCAGCGTGCCCGCATTAAATAGCTGCCCACAAAAACGCGGTGTATGTACTCGTGTTTATACCACGACACCTAAAAAGCCTAACTCCGCGATGCGTAAAGTTGCACGGGTAAGATTAACCAATGGCATGGAAGTAACTAGCTATATCGGCGGTGAAGGTCACAACTTACAAGAACACTCCGTGGTTTTAATTCGCGGTGGACGGGTAAAAGACTTACCTGGTGTGCGTTATCACACTGTTCGTGGTTGTTTAGATACCGCAGGCGTTACTAAACGTCGTCAAGGTCGCTCCAAATACGGTGCTAAACGTCCTAAGAGCTAACCCCAGTTTGATGCTTCACTAAGTTAAGGAATTACCCATGCCAAGAAGAAGAGAGATTGTTCCCCGTAGCGTGTTACCCGATCCAAAGTTTCATGATCAAACCGTTGCGAAATTCGTCAATACTGTGATGAAAAGCGGTAAAAAATCCGTCGCAGAACGCATTGTATATGGCGCATTAGACCGAATTGCTGAAAAATCTAAAACAGATGCTTTAGAAATTTTCAATAAGGCTTTAGATAATTTACGTCCAATCGTGGAAGTAAAATCCCGCCGCGTTGGCGGTTCTACTTACCAAGTGCCTGTAGAAGTACGTCCTTCTCGTCGTACTGCTTTAGCAATGCGTTGGTTAGTGGACTGTGCGCGTAAACGTGGTGAAAAATCCATGGGTATGCGGTTAGCTGGCGAAATTTTAGACGCATACGAAAATAAAGGCACTGCGATTAAGAAACGTGAAGACGTTCACCGGATGGCAGAAGCAAATAAAGCCTTCTCACATTTCCGTTGGTAATAGAACAACGTGTTATTTTGTCATGATTGATTTTATATAATGCGTGAAACAGAGGTGCTTTAGAGCACCTTTGTTTTGTTTGGGGAAAAGTCAAAATTTTTTTGCCTTTTTGCTGCTTGTTAAAACGATGATGCAGCATATCTACAATAAGCGTATATAATATTCTGTTAGCTGTCTTTTGCAGTTGGCTTTTATGACAAACAGCTCAACAAATTCCAAAAAATTCCAATCTCCATTCAATTAAAATTGTTCTTTTTATAATTGTTTAACAGTTTAATTGAGTTAGCTTTAACAAAGGTTTGTAACAGTGGCACGCAAAACACCCATTGAACGCTATCGCAACATTGGCATCATGGCTCACATTGATGCGGGTAAAACAACGACTACCGAACGGGTTCTGTACTACACTGGGGTTTCTCATAAAATTGGGGAAGTTCATGATGGCGCAGCAACCATGGACTGGATGGTACAAGAACAAGAACGCGGTATTACCATTACTTCCGCTGCAACCACCTGCTTCTGGAGCGGGATGGCGCGTCAATTTCAAGAACATCGAATTAACATTATTGATACCCCTGGACACGTTGACTTCACGATTGAAGTAGAACGTTCTTTACGGGTTTTAGACGGTGCTTGTGCTTTATTTTGCGCAGTGGGTGGCGTTGAGCCACAATCTGAAACCGTATGGCGGCAAGCTAATAAATATGGTGTGCCACGGATTGCATTCGTCAATAAAATGGATCGTCCTGGTGCAAATTTCTTACGGGTTGTTGGGCAAATTAAAACCCGTTTAGCCGCAACGCCTATCCCTATTCAATTACCGATTGGTGCGGAAGAACATTTTAAAGGGGTTGTTGACCTCGTTAAAATGAAAGCCATTTTATGGGATGAAGAAAATAAAGGGATGACCTTTAAAGAACTCGACATTCCTGCTGAGATGGAAGCCGACTGTGAAGAGTGGCGTGAAAAATTATTAGAAGCTGCCGCTGAAGCCAGTGAAGATTTAATGAATAAGTACCTTGAAGAAGGCACTTTATCTGAAGATGAAGTTCATGAAGGTTTACGTAAACGGGTTGTTAATAATGAAATTATTTTAGCATTATGCGGTTCTGCCTTTAAAAACAAAGGTGTGCAAGCAATGTTAGATGCTGTTGTTCGTTATTTACCTTCTCCTGTTGATGTGCCAGCAGTGAAAGGGATTGACGATGATGAGAAAGAAAGTTCTCGTCAACCTTCTGATGATGAGCCTTTCGCTGGTTTAGCGTTCAAAATTGCAACCGACCCTTATGTTGGTACATTAACCTTCTTCCGTGCTTATTCTGGTGTCTTAAACTCTGGTGATACGGTGTATAACCCAGTGAAAAGCCGTCGTGAGCGTATTGGTCGTTTATTACAAATGCACGCTAACCAACGGGAAGAAATCAAAGAAGTTCGCGCAGGTGACATCGCCGCCGCAGTAGGTTTAAAAGACGTAACAACTGGCGATACCTTATGTGATATGAACAAGATTATCACATTAGAGCGGATGGAATTCCCCGAGCCTGTTATCTCTGTTGCGGTTGAACCAAAAACCAAAGGCGACCAAGAGAAAATGGGGATTGCTTTATCCAAGTTAGCAGCAGAAGACCCTTCCTTCCGTGTGCGTACAGATGAAGAATCTGGTCAAACCTTGATTGCAGGGATGGGTGAATTACACCTTGAAATTATTATTGACCGGATGAAACGTGAGTTTAACGTTGAAGCAAACGTAGGCGCGCCTCAAGTAGCTTACCGTGAAACTATTCGTAAATCTGTTGAGCAAGAAGGTAAATTCGTTCGTCAATCTGGTGGTCGTGGTCAATACGGTCACGTTTGGTTACGGATTGAACCATTAGAAGCGGGTAGCGGTTATAAATTCGTCAATGAAGTCGTTGGCGGTACAGTGCCTAAAGAATACATCCCAGCGGTTGACAAAGGCGTACAAGAACAGATCCAAAACGGGGTGATTGCAGGTTATCCCGTTGTTGACGTTAAAGTGACTATTTTTGATGGTTCTTACCACGAAGTTGACTCTAACGAAATGGCGTTCAAAATTGCTGGCTCTATGGGTTTCAAAGAAGGCGCGAAAAAAGCTAACCCTGTATTACTCGAACCGATTATGAACGTTGAAGTAGTTACCCCTGAAGACTACATGGGCGACGTAATGGGCGACTTAAACCGTCGGCGTGGGATTGTACAAGGGATGGAAGACATTCCTACAGGTAAAACCATTCGCGCAGAAGTACCGCTCGGTGAAATGTTTGGTTACGCTACACAATTACGTTCTTTAACTCAAGGACGTGCAAGCTATACCATGCAATTTGCAAAATATGACCAAGCACCTAGCAACGTAGCCGATGCTGTGATTAAAAAGGCAGCTGGTTAAGCGTTGATTTTTAGTCGCTAAGTTCGTCTTAAATAATTAGTTTAAGATGAACTTAAGCTAAATCAATATGTTTAAAAATCTTTTTAGTGTAGCCAGTTGACTTTTAACGAAAATCCTTTATCATTCTTTTCTTCTTTGTTGAACGACAGGTTACAAAAATACACATTATTTTCCCTTTTCCAAAGAAAGCTTTAATCCTGTTGTAGTGGGGTTAACTCAAAATTTGGGAGGGTATCTTTTATTTTGTTGATTCCTGTCGTTTTTCAAGTTGCGACGGGTTAAAAGGTATCTTATAGCTATGGCAAGCCAAAGAATTCGCATTCGTTTAAAAGCATTTGATCATCGTTTAATTGATCAATCTGCGAAAGAAATTGTAGAAACTGCACGTCGGACTGGGGCACATTTACGCGGTCCTATTCCACTGCCTACAAAGAAAGAACGTTTTACCGTATTAATTTCTCCCCACTCTGATAAAGATGCGCGGGATCAATATGAAATTCGTACACATAAACGTTTGTTAGACATTATTGACCCTACAGATAAAACCGTTGACTCCTTAATGAAATTGGATTTAGCGGCTGGGGTAGATGTACAAATTAAACTCAACTAAAACTAAAGCAAATAAGCCGCAAGAGTCGCCAGTTGAGCGATGCTCTAGTAAGGTTTATTTGAAACAATAAGAGGTTAAAGCAATGACGGTTGGAGTCATTGGTCGCAAGTGCGGCATGACCCGTGTTTTCAAAGAAGACGGCGAATCCGTGCCAGTCACCGTAATTGAAGTTGAACCAAACCGTGTTACCCAAGTTAAAACAGTAGAGACTGATGGCTATCGCGCTATTCAAGTCACTTGTGGTGCACGCAAAGCCAGTCACGTTACTAAACCTTTAGCTGGACATTTAGCTAAAGCAGGCGTTGAAGCCGGTCGTGGTTACTGGGAATTTCGTTTGGTTGAAAACGAATTAAAAGAAGTTACAGCTGGTAATGAAATTAAAGTCGATATTTTTTCGGCTGGTCAAGTTGTTGACGTAAGCGGAACAAGCAAAGGTAAAGGCTTTGCAGGTACAGTTAAACGGCATAACTTCAGAACACAAGATGCTACCCACGGTAACTCTTTATCTCATCGGGTTCCTGGTTCTATCGGTCAACGTCAAACCCCTGGACGTGTTTACAAAGGTAAACGGATGTCTGGTCATTTAGGGAATGAAAGTTGTACCGTGCAAAACTTAGAAGTTGTACGGGTTGATGCTGAACGCAATTTATTATTAGTGCGTGGCGCAATTCCTGGTGCAGAAGGTAGCGATGTTATCGTCAAACCTGCCGTTAAGGTGAAAAAGTAAGGAGTAAGCCATGGAATTAGTAGTCTATGCCGATAAAGGCAATGTCAACGTGGCGGATAACGTGTTTAATGCGCCTTACAATGAACCTTTAATTCACCAAGCGGTTGTTGCTTATATGGCAGCCGGTCGTGCAGGAACTAAAGCTCAGAAAACACGCGCCCAAGTCAGCGGTGGTGGTACCAAACCTTGGAAACAAAAAGGTACAGGTCGCGCCCGTGCGGGAACAATCCGCAGTCCATTATGGCGTGGCGGTGGTAAGATTTTTGCGGCAACTCCACGCGATTACACCCAAAAATTGAACAAAAAAATGTATCGGGCAGCATTACGTTCTATTATTTCCGAATTAATTCGGAGCGAACGTTTAACTGTAGTTGAGCAATTAACGCTTGCTGCACCCAAAACCCGTGAATTATTAACGCAATTAAAAACAATGAATGCGCCAGAAGCTTTAATCATTGTAGAAGCGTTAGATGAAGCATTGTATTTAGCTGCTCGCAATCTTTACCGTGTAGATGTTTGTGAAGCAGACTATGTTGATCCTGTGAGCTTGGTGGGCTTTGAAAAAGTGATTATCACTGTGCCAGCTCTGAAACAATTAGAGGAGCGTTTGGCATGAGTCAACAGCAAATCCGATTGATGCAAATCCTGCTTGCCCCCCATGTTTCTGAAAAAGCTGTTCGCATCACTGAAAAAAATAACCAATACGTTTTTAAAGTATTGCCTGATGCAACCAAATTAGAAATCAAACAAGCAGTTGAATTGTTATTCAAAGTTGAAGTGGAAAACGTACAAGTTGTTAATACCAAAGGTAAAAACAAGCGTTTTGGTCGCTTTGAAGGTAAACGTTCAGACTGGAAAAAAGCCTATATTGGCTTGAAAGCAGGCTTTGATATTAATTTTATGGGTGAATCACAATAGCCACCCGATAACTGGCTACAGAAGAAGGATAAATCATGGCTTTGGTTAAAGCAAAACCGACTTCACCCGCCCGCCGATTTGTAGTTCAAGTTAAAACGCCCGAATTACATAAAGGCAAGCCGTATGCACCGTTATTAGAGCCACAACAAAAAAAGGGTGGTCGTAACAATAACGGTCGTATTACAGTACGGCATCAAGGCGGTGGTCATAAACAACACTACCGTGTTATTGATTTTAAACGGGATAAAGATAATATTCCCGCCACTGTAGAACGGATTGAATACGATCCTAACCGCAGTGCAAATATCGCATTATTGTTATACGCCGACGGTGAACGCCGTTATATTATTGCTCCAAAAGGTTTAGAAATTGGTGCGCCAATTTCTTCTGGTAGTCAAGCACCGATTAAATCAGGTAATTGCTTAGCCTTACGCAATATCCCAATCGGTAGCTTAGTTCACTGTGTAGAATTGAAACCAGGCAAAGGTGCACAATTAGCACGCAGCGCAGGGGCTTCTGTACAGTTAATTGCGCGTGAAGGTGCATACGCAACGATTCGTTTACGCTCTGGCGAAATGCGCAAAGTATTAAGCGATTGCCGCGCAACTGTTGGTGAAGTTGGCAATAGCGAACATAACTTGATTTCATTGGGTAAAGCAGGTGCAGCACGTTGGCGTGGGGTTCGTCCTACTGTTCGCGGTGTGGCAATGAACCCTGTTGATCACCCACATGGTGGTGGTGAAGGTCGTACTTCCGGTGGTCGTCATCCGGTAACGCCATGGGGCTTCCCCACTAAAGGGGCGAAGACTCGGCAGAATAAACGTACAACACATATGATTGTACGTCGTCGTAAGTAACCGTAAGGGAGAATAATAGTGCCACGTTCAGTTAAGAAAGGTCCTTTTATTGACCTGCATCTGCTGAAAAAGGTTGAAGTTGCGTTGCAAAAGCGCGACCGTAAACCCATTAAAACGTGGTCTCGCCGTTCTATGATTATTCCAGATATGATCGGCATGACCATCGCAGTGCACAATGGCAAACAACATGTTCCTGTTTTAGTATCAGAAAACATGGTTGGACATAAATTAGGCGAATTCGCCGCAACCCGTACATATAAGGGACATGCAGCGGATAAGAAAGCTAGCGGCAAACGATAAGAGAGGAACAGCTCATGGCAGGAGTAATGGCAAGCAGCCGTTATAAATATGCACGCTCTTCCGCACAAAAATGCCGTTTAGTAGCCGACCAAGTTCGCGGTATGTCAGTGGAAAAAGCGTTAAATTTATTAAATTTCAGTCCTAAAAAAGCCGCCGTTATGGTGAAAAAAGCATTAGAATCTGCGGTTGCTAACGCAGAAAATAATGAAGGGGCTGATGTAGATGATTTAGTTGTAGCATCTATTTATGTAGATGAAGGTCCTACCCTCAAGCGCATGCACGCACGCGCAAAAGGACGGGGAAATCGGATTTCCAAGCGGATGAGTCACATTACTGTGACTGTCGCTGAGCGTCGCTAAGAGAGTCAATTATGGGTCAAAAAGTTAATCCAGTCGGGCTGCGCTTAGGGATCATTCGCGATTGGTCATCTAAGTGGTATGCTGGTAACAAAGATTACGCAAACTATTTAAATACTGATATTAAAGTTCGGAATTTTTTGCGTCAAAAATTAGTACAAGCTGCAGTTAGCGAAATTCGCATTGAACGCCCTGCGCGTAACGCACGAATTATTATTCACACTGCCCGTCCAGGGATTGTGATTGGTAAAAAAGGCGAAGATATTGATAGCTTGCGTAAACAAGTTTCTGAAATGATGGGCGTGCCAGTGCATGTTAGCGTTGAAGAAATTCGTAAGCCTGAAATTGATGCTTATTTGGTTGCTCAAAGTGTTGCTCAACAATTAGAAAAACGGATTATGTTCCGTCGCGCGATGAAACGTGCCGTTAGCAATGCTTTACGCATGGGTGCACAAGGGATTCGAATTAATGTCAGCGGTCGTTTAAACGGTGCTGAAATTGCACGGATGGAATGGTATCGTGAAGGTCGTGTGCCTTTACATACGTTACGGGCTGATATTGATTACGGAACTGCTGAAGCTCACACAACCTTTGGTGTTATCGGGGTTAAAGTGTGGATTTTCAAAGGTGAGATTTTAGGTAAACAACTGCCTGAAGTAACCCCTGCAAGCAAAGAAAAATAAGCGAGGATAAGCCATGTTACAACCTAAACGGACTAAGTTTAGAAAGCAACACAAAGGCAGAAATCGCGGTCTTGCCCTGCGGGGTAATGAAGTTAGCTTTGGCGAATTTGGCTTAAAAGCAACGGAACGCGGTTTTATTACAGCACGCCAAATTGAAGCAGCACGGCGGACGATTTCTCGCCATGTGAAGAAAGGTGGTAAGCTGTGGATTCGGATTTTCCCAGATAAACCCATTACTCAAAAACCTTTAGAGGTTCGGATGGGAAGTGGTAAAGGGAACGTAGAATATTGGGTTGCAGCAATCCAACCTGGTAAAATGCTTTATGAAATTGAAGGAATTCCTGAGCAGTTAGCCCGCGAAGTATTTAAATTAGCGGCAGCTAAATTACCTGTAGGAACAACCTTCGTAACCCGCACGGTAATGTAAACGATGAAAGCCAGTGAGTTACGTGAAAAAACAGTTGCTGAATTGAACGAAGCTTTATTAAATGTAGCGCGTGAACAATTCAATTTGCGGATGCAAGCTGCCAATGGGCAGAGCCGTCCGTCTCAACGTCGCGCTTTACGTCGTGATGTTGCTCGGATTAAAACCATTCTGACTGAGAAGGCTGCGCAAAATGGTTGATACAGTAGAAACAACTTCTGCTGATGAAGCAGAAAAAGTCCAACGCACGTTAACAGGTCGCGTCGTTAGTAACAAGATGCAAAAAACCATTACCGTGTTAATTGAACGTCGCGTAAAACACCCTAAGTATGGGAAATTTATTAAACGTTCAACTAAATTACATGCTCATGACGAAAATAATGAATGTCAAGAAGGCGATGTCGTAATGATTAGCCAATGCCGTCCATTATCTAAAACTAAAGCATGGCGTTTAGAGAAAATTGTAACTCGTGTTATTAGTTAATTGATGAATAACATGTTACGCGGCTAGATGGATACCTCCGCAGATAAGTAAGTGTATTTGCATAAAGTTCATACTTTATGTTAATATGCTTGCTTTTTTGCGGATGGTCTATTTTGCCGCATTACCTTAGTTTAGGAGTTTAACCATGATACAAATGCAATCCATGTTGGATGCCGCCGACAATAGTGGAGCACGTCGGTTGATGTGTATCAAAGTATTAGGCGGTTCACACCGTCGGTACGCAAGCGTTGGCGACATTATTAAAGTCAGCGTTAAAGAAGCAATTCCACGCGGTAAAGTGAAAAAAGGTGACGTTTATAATGCTGTTGTTGTGCGTACACGCAAAGGCATTCGGCGCACTGATGGTTCTTTAATTCGTTTTGATGGCAATGCAGCTGTGTTATTAAACAACCAATTGCAACCTATTGGTACACGGATTTTCGGGCCTGTGACTCGTGAATTGCGCGGTGAGCAATTCATGAAGATTATTTCCTTAGCCCCAGAAGTATTATAGGACGACCCACGATGCAGAAAATTCGTAAAGGTGACGAAGTGGTCGTCATCACCGGTAAAGATAAAGGTAAACGCGGTAAGGTTGCGCGTGTATTTATCGCAACTCATAAAGTAGTTGTTGAAAATGTTAACATTGCAAAACGGCATACCCGTCCTAACCCTAACTTAAACCAAGCGGGTGGGATTGTAGAAAAAGAAATGCCCTTAGATATTTCTAATGTTGCATTAGTCAACCCAATTACTGGCAAAGCAGATAAAGTTGGGTTCAAATTTTTAGAAGACGGCACCAAAGTGCGTTTTTTCAAATCTAATGGCGAAGTAATCAAATAGGAGTGCGTAATGGCAAGATTACAAGAATATTATCGCTCCACTATCGTCAAACAATTACAAGAAAAGTTTGGCTATAAAAGTGTGATGCAAGTGCCGAAGATTGAAAAAATCACGGTAAATATGGGTGTCGGTGAAGCCGTCGGCGACAAAAAAATTATTGAAAAAGCAGTTGCTGACATGACTGCTATTACAGGGCAAAAGCCTGTAATTACTAAAGCACGTCAATCTATCGCAGGTTTTAAAATTCGCACAGGATGGCCGATTGGCTGTAAAGTAACTTTACGTCGTGAGCGGATGTATGAATTTTTAGATCGGCTGATTACTATTGCTATTCCTCGGATTCGTGACTTTCGTGGTGTAACACCCAAAGCATTTGATGGATGTGGTAACTATTCATTAGGGGTTAAAGAACAAATTATTTTCCCTGAAATTGATTACGACAAAATTGATGCGTTACGCGGGATGGACATTACCATCACAACTACTGCATCTACAGATGAAGAAGGTCGTGAATTGTTACGGGCATTCAACTTTCCGTTTAGAGGTTAATAAGCATGGCAAAGCTGTCGATGATTAACCGTGAAGTCAAACGGTTAAAGACAATTAAAAAATATGCCGCTAAACGTGCTGAGTTAAAAGCTGTTCTCAGTAGCGTTCAAGCAACTCCAGAAGAGAAGGAAGCGGCTCAGGTTAAATTTCAAGCATTACCTCGCAATGCGAGCCCCTGTCGGTTACGCAATCGTTGTCGTTTGACAGGTCGTCCTCACGGTTATTACCGCAAATTTGGATTAGCGCGTAATAAGTTACGGGAAGAAGCCATGAAAGGTAATATTCCTGGCTTAGTGAAAGCAAGTTGGTAAAGGAGAAATAAAGATGAGTATGACTGATCCTATTGCCGATATGCTCACCCGTATTCGTAACGGACAAGCAACGCGCAAACAATTTGTAGTAATGCCTTCTTCAAAACTCAAGAAAGCAATTGCTGAGTTATTCAAGCAAGAAGGTTATATTAGCGATTATAAGGTGTCTGACGAAGTTAAGTCGACATTGACCATTTATTTAAAATATTATCAAGGCAAACCTGTGATTACTGAACTTAAGCGAGTTAGCACACCAGGCTTACGCATTTATCGTCAAAAAGATGAATTGCCTAAAGTGTTGGGTGGTTTGGGCGTAGCTGTTATTTCTACGTCTCAAGGGTTAATGAGCGATCGGGCTGCACGCGCTGCGGGTCACGGTGGCGAAGTTATTTGCACCATTTCTTAATGGTAGCAGGGGGTTAGTCAACAATGTCAAGAGTTGCAAAAAATCCAGTTAAACTCCCAAAAGGAGTGGACGCTAACCTACAAGCCCAGCAGTTGACTTTGAAAAGTACAAAAGGTCAATTGCAATTTGCCGTGCATGCTGGCGTAGAAATTACAATTGAGGGTAGTGAGATTAAATTTACCCCTCGTACTCCTGATGCAGATGCACAAGCAGGAACAGCCCGCGCAATCATTAATAATATGGTGCATGGCTTATCTCAGGGCTTTGAGCGTAAACTTACTTTGGTTGGGGTTGGTTATCGTGCCCAAGTACAAGGTAAGATATTGAATTTAACTTTAGGATATTCACATCCAGTAAATTATGACATTCCTGTAGGCATTACAATTGAAACGCCTAGTCAAACAGAAGTCATTATCAAAGGAAGCGATCGCCAATTAGTAGGACAAGTTGCTGCAAAAATTCGTGGCTTCCGTCCACCTGAACCCTATAAAGGTAAAGGCGTGCGTTATGCTGATGAAGTAATTATCCTGAAAGAAACTAAGAAGAAGTAAGAGGGTAACATGGATAAAAAATCAGCTCGCTTGCGTCGTGCTAAACGGACTCGTGCACGTATCCGTGAAAATGGTATTCACCGTTTATGCGTGTATAAAACACCGCGTCACATTTATGTACAATTAATTGCTCCTACAGGGAGTGAAGTGTTAGCAACTGCTTCTACTTTAGATAAAAGTTTCCGTGAAGAAATTGGATACGGTGGTAATGTTGCCGCAGCTACTTGGGTAGGCAAAACCATTGCTGAACGTGTTAAATCTATTGGGATTACCGAAGTAGCTTTTGACCGTTCTGGTTTTAAATATCATGGACGTATCAAAGCGTTAGCAGATGCTGCGCGGGAAAACGGATTAGAATTCTAAGAGGGTAAGTGATGGCAGCAAATTACGAAATACCCACCGGCAATCGCAGTGACGATTTGCAAGAAAAATTAGTCGCCGTTAACCGCGTTGCTAAAGTGGTTAAAGGTGGTCGAATTTTCAGTTTCACCGCATTAACAGTGGTGGGTGATGGCAAAGGTAAAATCGGCTTTGGTTATGGTAAAGCCCGTGAAGTACCTGCCGCAATTCAAAAAGCAATGGAAAGTGCTCGTAAAAATATGCGCACAATTCCTTTAAATGGAACAACCATTTTCTATCCTGTTTCTGCTGAGCATGGTGCTGCGCGTATTTACATGCAGCCAGCTTCTGAAGGGACTGGGATTATTGCTGGGGGCGCGATGCGCGCTGTATTAGATGCGTTAGGCGTGCGGGATGTGCTCGCAAAATCTATCGGTTCATCTAATGCAATGAACGTCGTTCGTGCGACTTTTAAAGGCTTGATGAAGTTATCGAGCCCAGAAGTTGTTGCCGCAAAACGTGGTAAAACACTTGACGAAATTCGCAGTTAAGGAGTATTTATCATGGAACAAGCAAAAAAGAAATTGCGCGTCACCCAAGTAAAAAGCACGAACAAACGTTTACCTAATCATAAAGCTTGTGTTGCTGGTTTAGGTTTACGTCATCGTGAGCATACAGTAGAAGTAGAAGATACACCTGCTGTGCGTGGTATGATTAATAAAGTTGCTTACTTATTGAAAGTTGAGGAAATCTAATCATGCGCTTGAATACAATTAAGCCTGCTGAAGGGGCGAAAAAAGCGAAAGTGCGTGTTGGACGTGGTATTGGCTCTGGTTTAGGTAAAACCTGTGGTCGCGGTCACAAAGGACAATATGCACGGGCAGGTGGCTTTCATAAAGTAGGTTTCGAAGGCGGTCAAATGCCGATGCAACGTCGTTTACCTAAGCTTGGCTTCGTTTCTCCGATTGCTCATCAAACGGCAGAAGTGCGTTTAAGTGAACTTGAAAAAATGACAACTGAAACTATTGATTTAGCTGCGTTGATAAATGCAAATGTTATCCCAGCTTATAGTTTAAAAGCTAAAGTCATTTTATCAGGTAAATTGACAAAAGCTGTGAAATTACAAGGTATCGCTGTGACTAAAGGCGCGAAAGCTGCCATTGAAGCAGTTGGCGGTACAGTTATTGAAACTAATGAAGGCAACTAATGGCTATTAATCCCGTCGAACTTGCCAAACTCGGCAGACTTGAAGAACTTAAGCAACGCCTGCTGTTTTTGTTAGGGGCGATTGTGGTATTTCGCATTGGTACATTTATTCCAGTACCAGGTATTGATCCTGTTGCTTTAGCGCAAATGTTTGAATCTCAAAAAGGTACTATCTTAGACATGTTTAATATGTTCTCAGGTGGTGCACTTGAACGTTTTTCAGTTTTTGCGCTGGGCATCATGCCTTATATTTCAGCTTCTATCATCATTCAGTTGTTAAGTGTTGTTCATCCTAAATTAGAACAACTGAAGAAAGAGGGTGAATCTGGGCGACGTAAAATTACACAATACACACGCTATTTCACATTAGTATTAGCAACTTTCCAATCTATAGGGGTTGCGGTAGCGTTAGAAAGCCAAAAAGTGGTTTTAGACCCTGGGCTTGCATTTAAAATCACAGCAACCGTTACTTTAGTAACAGGCACATTATTTTTAATGTGGTTGGGCGAGCAAGTAACAGAAAGAGGTATTGGTAACGGTATTTCTATGTTGATTTTTGCTGGGATTGTCGCTGGTTTGCCCCCTGCAATAGGGGCAACTTTAGAGCTGACAAGAACAGGACAAATGCACGTTTTAACCTTATTATTATTAGTGGTTATTATTTTAGGGGTTACTGCTTTTGTGGTTTTTGTGGAGCGAGGACAACGGCGTATTACCGTTAATTACGCAAAACGACAGGTTGGTAATAAACTTTACGCGGGTCAAACTAGCCATTTGCCGTTAAAACTGAATATGTCTGGCGTTATTCCTCCTATTTTTGCTTCTAGCATCATTCTTTTCCCTGCAACATTAGGGGGATGGTTTGGTAGTGCAGGCAATATGGGTTGGTTGCAAGACTTGGCACAAACTTTATCACCTGGGCAACCAATCTATATTATGTTGTTTGCCACTGCCATCATCTTTTTCTGTTTCTTCTATACTGCGTTAATGTTCAATCCTAAAGAAACCGCAGATAACTTGAAAAAGTCAGGTGCTTTTGTGCCAGGGGTGAGACCAGGCAAGCAAACCGCAGAATATATTGATAAAGTCATGACTCGCTTAACCATGGCGGGCGCAATTTATATCACGGCTGTTTGTCTGTTACCTGAATTTTTGAATTTACAGTGGAACGTGCCTTTTCACTTCGGTGGCACATCGTTATTAATCATCGTCGTCGTTGTGATGGATTTTATGGCGCAAGTACAAGCCCATTTAATGTCACATCAATACGAAGGTTTGATGAAAAAATCGAATTTGCTAAAACGCTAAATAACACGGCACAAATACACTGAGTGGAGTTTATCCAAAATGAAAGTCAGAGCATCTGTAAAAAAGATTTGCCGCAATTGCAAAATTATTAAACGTAGTGGTATTGTGCGAGTTATTTGCAAAGACGCACGCCATAAACAACGGCAAGGTTAGAAGGAGAGGGTTTAATGGCACGTATTGCTGGTATTAATATCCCTGTGCAAAAACATGCTGAAATTGCGTTGACCTCAATCTACGGCATTGGACGTACACGGGCACAAGCAATTTGTGAAGCAGCGGGAGTCAGTCCTACTACAAAAATTAAAGATTTAAGTGAAGCTCAAATTGAAGCCTTACGGGCTGAAGTGAGCAAATACACTGTAGAAGGTGATTTACGCCGTGAAGTGGCGATGAGCATCAAACGCCTCATGGATTTGGGTTGCTATCGTGGGTTACGCCATCGTCGTGGTTTACCTGTACGCGGTCAACGGACTCGTACAAATGCCCGTACTCGTAAAGGTCCACGCAAAGCGATTAAGAAATAACGCAACTGGTTTTTAATAAGGTACGACAACAATGGCAAAAGCACCTGCGGCAGCAGCTCGTATTCGTAAGAAAGTTAAGAAAACCGTCACAGACGGAATTGTGCATGTACATGCCTCATTTAATAACACGATTATTACCATTACTGACCGCCAAGGTAACACTTTAGGTTGGGCAACAGCGGGCGGTACAGGTTTCCGTGGTTCACGGAAAAGTACACCTTTCGCAGCTCAAGTAGCGGCTGAAAAAGTAGGCACAGCGGTTAAAGAATATGGTTTGAAAAATTTAGAAGTTCGAATCAAAGGCCCTGGTCCAGGACGTGAATCCGCAGTACGGGCATTAAATGCGAGTGGTTACAAAATTACCAGTATTACTGATGTAACCCCAATTCCGCATAATGGTTGCCGTCCTCCTAAACGTCGTCGTGTATAAGGTTTAAGGAGCAGAACTATGGCAAGATATTTAGGTCCAAAATGTAAGTTAAGTCGTCGTGAAGGTACTGACTTATTCTTAAAAAGTCGCGTGCGGGCATTAGACTCTAAATGTAATTTAGAGAAAACACCTGGTCAACATGGTGATAAACGTCAACGTTTATCTGACTATGCTTCCCAGTTACGCGAAAAGCAAAAATTACGGCGGATTTATGGCGTGTTAGAACGTCAATTCCGCAATTATTATGCTGAAGCAAGTCGTTTAAAAGGCTCAACAGGTGAAAACTTGTTGAAATTATTAGAATGCCGTTTAGATAACGTTGTTTATCGGATGGGATTTGCAGCAACACGCGCAGAAGCACGTCAATTAGTGCGTCACAAAGCGATTCAGGTTAATGGTCAATTTGTAACGATTCCTTCTTACCAAGTCGCACCTAGTGATGTGATTAGTGTAGGGGAAAAGAGCCGTACTCAATTACGGATTCAAAGTGCACTGAAACTGGCGGAAGATTTTGGTTTTCCTCAATGGGTTGATGTAGACACTAGCAAAATGCAAGGTGTTTTCAAAGCACAACCCGAACGGATGGATTTGCCAAGCGATATTCAAGAACAATTAGTTGTTGAGTTGTACTCGAAGTAATCTACTGACTGCGATCTGACACGAGCTGAAGAGGGGAATATGCAATCTGCCGTGATGGACTTGTTAAAACCACGAATTGTCGAAGTAAAACATTTAAGCGATACCGTGGCAAAAGTAACGCTAGAGCCACTTGAACGTGGCTTTGGGCATACCTTAGGAAATGCACTAAGACGGGTTTTATTGTCCTCTTTACCAGGGGCTGCGGTGGTAGAAGCAACAATTGACGGTGTTTTACATGAATACACCACGATTGAGGGCGTACAAGAAGATGTCACCGATATTTTGCTGAACTTAAAAGGACTGGCGATTCGTTTACACGGTCGTAATGAAGTCAATTTACGTTTAAGCAAAAAAGAAGCAGGCGAAGTGCGTGCGAGTGACATCGAAGGACATCCTGATGTAGAAATCATGAATCCTAACCATATTATTGCTCACTTGACTAAAGGTGAGCTAAATATGGGCTTAAAAGTCGCTCTTGGACGTGGTTATCAACCTGCAAATACGCGCTGGTTAAATGAAGAAGTAGATACTGGAATCGGTGTTTTGCGCTTAGATGCTTCATTTAGTCCGATTGCACGAGTAACTCATCAAGTAGAGTTTGCGCGGGTTGAACAGCGTACTGACTTAGACCGTTTGATTATTGAAATCGAAACCAATGGAACAGTTGATCCAGAAGCCGCTATTCGGCAAGCTGCGACAATTTTGCAAGACCAGTTATCGGTCATTGTTGATTTAAAAGGCAGTGAAACTGTTGAAGAAAATCGTCCTCAATTAGATGTTGACCCTATTTTGTTACGTCCAGTGGATGAATTGGAATTGACAGTGCGTTCCGCTAACTGTTTGAAAGCTGAAAACATTTATTATATTGGTGATTTGATTCAAAAAACTGAAAGTGAGTTGTTAAAAACACCTAACTTAGGTAAGAAATCGCTGACTGAAATTAAAGATGTATTAGCTTCAAAAGGGTTGTCGCTAGGAATGCGTTTAGAAAACTGGCCACCACCTGGTTTATATGACCAAGATAAAGCACCTTAGTTTCAATGACTAAGTAGCATGTAGAAATTAATAGGTAAAAACTATGCGCCATCTTAATTCAGGAAGAAAGCTGAATCGCAATAGTAGTCATCGTTCTGCGATGTTCAAAAACATGGCAGCCGATTTGATGCGGCATGAAATTATTAAAACAACGTTACCTAAAGCAAAGGAATTACGTCGCGTTGCTGAGCCTTTAATCACATTAGCGAAAACGGATAGTGTTGCTAAGCGTCGTTTAGCATTTGCCCGTTTGCGTGACCGTGAAATCGTGACTAAATTATTTAATGAATTAGGTCCACGTTATAAAGAACGTCCAGGTGGGTATCTCCGCATTTTAAAATGTGGTTTCCGTGCTGGTGACAATGCACCTTTGGCGATTGTTGAATTAGTCGACCGTCCTGGTGCTCCTGCTGCTGAGTAATTATTTACTTTAAGCGGGGTTAAGAAAGCCGAGTTTTGTAAAAAACTCGGCTTTTTTATTGGCTATTTTTTGTCTAAATCCTATTTTATAAACACATAAGCTATAAAGTTATGGCAATTAATTTATTAGAGTCGGTTGTAATTCGTCAATTAGGACAGTGTGAATATTTGCCAACGTATGAAGCAATGCGGCAATTTACAGAGCAACGCACTGAAAATACACCAGATGAATTATGGGTTTTAGAACATTTTCCTGTATACACTTTAGGGCAAGCAGGCAAAATTGAGCATGTTTTAAATCCGCAATCCATCCCAGTACATTTTATTGACCGTGGCGGACAAGTAACTTATCACGGATTAGGGCAATTAGTTGTTTATATTTTGATGGATGTACAGCGTCGTCATTGGGGAGTACGGCAATTAGTGACTGCTTTAGAGCAAGCAATTATTGATTATTTAGCAAGTTATCAAATCGTTGCAAATCGACGAGAAAAAGCTCCAGGCGTATATGTGGATGAGGCAAAAATTGCAGCCTTGGGATTACGCATTCGGCATGGTCGTAGTTATCATGGTTTAAGTTTTAATATCAATATGGATTTATCACCCTTTTTAGGGATTAATCCTTGTGGATATGCTGCGATGCCAGTCACACAATTAGCAGGTTTAGAGAAAGAGATAGATTTTCAAACAGTACAAAGACAGTTTTTAAATTATTTATTGCATACTTTGGAGTATCA
>CAZKST010000005.1:28644-33843 GCA_964555395.1 uncultured Thiotrichaceae bacterium
AATAGTAATCAAAATATTGCATTATTTTAGCTGCTTTATCAATGCGTAATTTCTATATTCCATAAAGCCATTTCATTCCATTTCACCCCCGAAGCTTTCAATTGGTTTGCTAAAATTCAAATCAATTGAAGCAGAAACGGGGGCAGGTATGAGCGTTGCAGTAACAAAAGTAGTTCCATTCCATTGTGCTGCCAAATAACCTGTGTCTGTGCTGCCAACAAACTTTGCGCAATACCAATTGCCAACTGTAGCTGTAACTGAGGGTGAATAAGTGGCTGATATACAACTAGACAAGGTAGTTGTTCCCATGTTAGAAACACCTTGTGTTGAGATAGTTCCAAGATTACGCGCTGGGGTGGGAGCGGCTGGTGCTGGTGCTGGTGATCCCATAGCAATACCAGAAACAATAACTTGCGTTCCAAAATTATCTGTATATATTAATACGGCATCAGAGCCTGAAGTACAACTTCCATACGCACTCTTAATATTTGGATTTCCACCAACAACAGCTTGTCCGATAATTAAGTCCGAACTGCAATTAATATTAGCAGCTTTTACTTCGAGTGAAGTCAACAGCATACCTATACACAATAAAATGTAGAAATAATTGCTTGTTGATTGAATGGGATTTTCTACGCTATTTTTAACAGTAGGCAGGAACATCTTTTAGTTTCTCTAATTAAGTTATAAACAAAAAATAAGGCTATCATTTTATTTTATAGATTTTATTGTTTCAATAATAAAACTACTTATTTTGCTTAATTAGCAATTAACTATACTATTTAAAATATACATCACTATTATTTATATCAATCAATAAAGCATCACATTGTGCTTTTTGTAAGTAATATATAATAAATAGCGGTGAGAAAAGCATCACAATAGTGCTGGCAATGCTGATAATCGATAAAATAGAAATTAACCATGTAGGATAAACATAAACAGCTTGAAAATAACCTGTAAATATTTCTATTTGTAAATCTGCTGAATTTGCTAATAATCTTGCTGTTAATACAAAAAGCGATAAAAAAGAAGTTATAACTGTCACACTTGCCAACACGATATGACTAATTAACCATGTTTTCCAACAATATACGCCTAATGCTAATAACAATATCCATAACAAAGGTAGCATTAAAGTATTTTGTGCGGGATTGGTAATTTTTGAATGTAAAAAATACCGTTTTGTGGTGTCTTTAGGTTGTTCTTTAGTTAAAATCCGTGTTCTAATCACCCATAAACCATCAGTGTGTTGTTTAATCATTGCTTGTACTTGACTAAATGTCAGCTTTAATAAAGGATTTAAAGCGATTTGTAAAGCTTGAGTCAATAATGTGTGACTACTCAACCATATAATTAAAGCAAGTGGTAGCCATGCTAAAGCTTTTAAAATGAAATAAAACAAAGGATGTTTAAGCATAAGATTGAGAACAACGCGATTGTATTAACCATAATGCAAAAATAATAATGTTTAAAATATGGAAAAATAGCGGAAAAATATATTCATGAATAGAAACAAATTCTGATGGGAAAAATTGTCCAATATAAACTAATATTATTAAGCGAAAAATATTGAAACCTTGCAAAATTAATAATCCAATAACAATTCCGATAATGCGCCATTGCCATGATGCAGGAAATAATGCAATCGCGATGATAAGTAACCAACAAGTTTGTAATCCACTACATCCCAGCGAGACCTGAATCGCAAAATCTGAATTGTAGCGTAAAATATCGTCGCCTTCTAAATGAATAGCATTTGTCCAAAAAGAAGCGATAAAAGTGCTTATTGATGCTAAAGCATGGCAAAATAGCGCGATAAATGATGTTAAGAATTCAAAATCTAGCACTAACAATCCGAAAATAGCGAAAAATAAATAACGAAAAATAAAATTTTGTACAAACATAAAGATAAGTTATTAGTTGAGTAGGATGAGTATCGCCCATCTTACTAACCCAATACCCAATTTTCCACTAACAAGTTAGGCACTCGGATAAACTCTTTCGTGTTATTTGTTATTAAAATAATATCTAGTGATAACGCATGAGCTGCAAACAATGCGGATACCAAACAGCATCCGCACCACACACAACTACACCACACACACAACATTACTCAACTACTAACATTCCTTGCGTACCGCTAAACTCACCGAAAAAAGAATAATTCCCCGCCGTCAATGGTTCAATAAAAAATATTGCGCGTGAACCGCCGTCAATAATTTTCTCAAGATTCAACGGAATACTCTCAAACTCCTCGGGCGTATCATCCTTATTTAATACCAACAACTTAATCCGTTGACCCGCTGGGGCTTTAATTTCAGGCGGCACAAATTTATTCTGCTCAATCACTAAACGGATTTCAAAATCCTCCGCCATCACGCTAAAACTCACACAACATAACACCGCAAATAATAAATTTTTAAACATCATCAAAATCCTCAAGGAGTTATCTCTGGGTCGGTAATAAACCCGATTTTACTCAAGCCGCCTGCTTGCGCTGTCACCATCACCCGCGCTACTTTTTCGTATGGCGTTTGACGGTCAGCCCGCAAGTGAATTTCAGGCTGCGGCTGTTGCTTTGCTGCCATCGCTACTCGCTCAACTAATACTGCTTGCGTAATTATTTCATCTTCCCAGTGAATTTCGCCCGCCGCATCAATCGCTAAACTAATATGCACAGGCTTGGTATCATTTACTTGATGACTAATTGCGGGCAATTCTAATTTCACCGCGTGATTAATCACGGGAATCGTAATAATAAAAATAATCAACAAAACCAACATAATATCCACTAACGGAGTCATGTTAATTTCGCTCATTACCTCGTCGTCTTGATTGGTATTAAAACTCATGATGCACTCTTCACAGGTTCGGGCGTTGAATCGTTAATGCTTACTACAGGCGCAACTTGTGGACGTAAAGCCACGACCGCCTTCGCTGTCACCCGTCTGCCTGTCACAAAATAAGCATGTAAATCATGGGCAAAGTTATGAATACGAATCAACATTGCTTTATTGGCGCGCACTAAAGCGTTGTAACCTAACACCGCAGGAATCGCGACCACTAAACCGAATGCGGTCATAATTAACGCTTCCCCAATCGGGCCCGCGATGCGGTCAATCGACGTTTGTCCCGTCGCGCCAATCGTAATTAAAGCGTGATAAATTCCCCACACCGTGCCAAACAAGCCCACAAACGGCGCAGTACTGCCCACCGACGCGAGCAGCGGTAAGCCGCGTTGCAAATGGTTGGTGATGTTATCCGTTGACCGCCGTAAACAAATCGTCAACCATTCATTCATGTTTAGCGCACCATGCAAATCTTCTTTATTCTGCTCATGATGCAAAGCGGCGTTTGCGCTATCTTCGGCTAATGCACGGAAAGGATTACTGTTTTTATCGCCGCCCAGTTGTTTAATTCCATCTTCAAAATTTTTACTGTGCCAAAATTTATCTTCTGCCACCGCCGCCCGTTTGCCGAGCCAGAGTAATTGCCAACTTTTCAGTAAAATCACAAACCACGATAAAATAGACATGGTTAATAAAATCAATGCAACCGTGTGTGTAATCGCATCGCCTTGTTGCCAAAAGTGTTCAATACCATAGGGATTATCAGTCATTATTTTTTTCCTTCGAGCACTCAAAAAAACAAAAAACACCTTAAAAAAACCAATTAATTTAATGTGAAATTAATCGGCACATTCACCCATGCTGCAATAGCAGTATCGCCTTGTTTAGCTGGGACAAACTTCCAACGCCGCACTGCTTCCAGTGCTGCATCATCCAAATCTTCAACGCCACTACTGCGCTGAATTTGCACTTCACCCGCTAAACCGCCCGCCGTCACATACACCCGTAACAATACCCGCCCTGTTTCTCCCATCCGTCGCGCACTGGCAGGATACGCGGGCGCAGGGTTGTTTAAATATGCCGCGTTAAATTGCGGGGCGGTGATTTTGGGCGGCGCGCTGTCCGTCGTAGAGCTTGCGCTGGCACTGGCGGCGCGGCTCGCGTGACTGTCTTGTGCAGTTTCGCGGGGGGATTCGCTACTTTTCACTTCGGCTTCTTCTACTTTTTCAACCACTTTAGGCGGTGTTGCCTGTGGCTTTTCTGGCTCAGAGGCTTTAAAAGTCACGGTTTTATCGCTTATCACCCGCTCAGGTGTAGGTTTAAGGACGGGTTTAGGTTTGGGCGGTTGTGGTTTGGGTTGCACAACAGGTTTAGGCTTAGGTTTAGGCGGTTCAACTACAGGTTTAGGCGGTGGCGGTTGAGGCTCAGGCGTAGGCGCGACCGTCGGCGCAGGCGGCACGGGGACAGGCTCGGGCGCGAGTAAAACCGCTGTAATCATCGCTTGCGGTGGTGTGGGTTGCGGCGGTGAAAATGCCGCTTGCACTTGCCACACAGCTAAAAAGCCTGAAACATGCAGCAGAAAAACCAGAATGAATAAATTAATCTGCGAAAAGCGGGAAATGTGCATAGGACTATGTGCTTGCCCATTGGCGTAATAAATTGTGATAACACGCAGTTAAGCGCACAACGGGACTATTTTCATCGTCGGCATTGGCGACTTCTGCGCGTAAACGCATAATTGCCATGTCCATTTCAAATAATAGCCGCCGTTGTTCATCACTGCGCACCATGCTTTCAATCCAAAAAAAGGAAGCAATGCGACTGCCGCGTGTGACGGGTTCAACGCGATGCACGCTGGTTGAGGGGTATAACACCATGTCGCCCGCCGCTAATTTCACGGCTTGAATGCCATAAGTGTCTTCAATTACCAATTCGCCGCCGTCGTATTCGTCTGGCTCGGTGAGAAATACGGTGCAAGAAACATCGGTGCGCACCCAGTCGCCTGTTAATTTTGAGGTGCGAATGGCATTATCTACATGATTACCAAATGTATTTGCTTCACCATCGTAGCGGTTAAATAATGGTGGAAAGGTTTTTTTAGGCAATGCCGCGCTCATAAATAACGCATTGCGGGCTAAGCTGGTGACAATCAGTTGTCGCGCTTCACACGCGGCGGGTGAATCTTCGGGTAATTGTCTATTTTTCTTAGCTTTTGCGGATTGTGTGCCCGCTGTGATGCTGCCATCAGCCCAGTCAGCCGTTTCCACCAACGCACGACAACGGCGTAAAGTGTCTGGGTCTAACAGAGCAGGGACATGGAGTAACATATTAAATTCCTTGATTAAAA
>CAZKST010000006.1:0-13993 GCA_964555395.1 uncultured Thiotrichaceae bacterium
CTTATTTAATTCAAATTACGCCCAGTCTGTGCTAAATCTTCTAAACTTAACGGCATGACTGCCATAGTTTCAAAAGATTCTAATTGTGTTAAACGAATTAAACCTTCTCGCACCAATTCCAAAATTGCTAAAATCGTTACCACAATGCCCGCCCGTCCTTCGCTCGGAGTAAGTAAAGCAAGAAAAGGAATTTTAGTTTGCAACTTTAAGCTTTCTAAAATCAAACTCATGCGTTCACGCACTGATAACGGTTCTTGACTGACTTGATGCGCAAGAAAAAAAGCTTCTCGTTCTAAAACGCCCTGCATTGCATAGAGCAAAGCAGATAAACTGATATTAGGAATGATAATATCGCTAGGAATATCAGGAGCTTCAATATAGACAGGCAGAATATCACGCCCGACTTGTGAATGCTGATTGAGCATTAAAGCGGCTTTTTTAATTCGTGCATATTCTTGTAATTGTTGAATTAATTCACGGCGGGGGTCTTCTAACAAGGGATTTTCTACTTTTTGACGTGGCAATAACATCCGCGATTTAATTTCCATTAACACCGCCGCCATCACTAAATATTCAGCCGCTAAATCTAATTGCAAAGTTTGCATTAATTCAATGTATTGCACATATTGCCGCGTTACATCTGAAATCGGAATATTTAAAATTTCAAAATCGTGTTTTTGAATTAAATACAATAATAAATCTAAAGGCCCTTCAAACGCTTCTAAAAATACGCGCAAAGCATCAGGCGGAATATATAAATCGTTAGGTAAACTTTTTAACGGTTGTCCATGAACTAAAGCAAGATTATCAATAGGGTGTTCAATTAATATATCAGACATAAGAATTAAAACTGTTGACTAGCAAGGGCGAGGGTACGCGGTAAAATAACGCTAAATTCGCT
The DNA here is from genome assembly GCA_964555395.1 of uncultured Thiotrichaceae bacterium. Lineage (GTDB taxonomy): Bacteria > Pseudomonadota > Gammaproteobacteria > Beggiatoales > Beggiatoaceae > CAZKST01. Next base: position 902 of record CAZKST010000006.1, read on the forward strand.
ACCTTTGCCTAATTGGCTGCGTACTTGTAAATCGCCTTTTAATAATTGCGTTAAACGAAAAGCTAAACATAAACCTAAACCTAAACCATTATATTCCCGAGAAAGTCCAGAATTGATTTGACTGAAAGGACGGAATAATTTTGGAAAATCTTCTTCACGAATTCCAACGCCAGTATCACGCACTCTAAAAATAATGTGTGTATTTTCTGGAGAAGCTTCAATGACTAAAGAAACTTCACCTTCTTTCCCTGTAAATTTTAAAGCATTTTCTAAAAGGTATGTTAATATCTTTTTTAACAAGCGTGCATCAGTATAAAAAGATTCTAAATCTATATGCAACTCTAATGATAATTTGAGTGATTTTTTCTGTGCAAGGTATTTTAAACCATATAAACAAACTTCACAAAATTCTTTAATATAAATTTGCTGAATGTCTAAAGCCAATTTATTAGCTTCTATTTTAGATAAATCTAAGATGCCATTGATTAAGTCTAATAAATGTTGTCCACTTTCTTCAATAATTTTAAGCGAGCGTAATTGTTTTTCATTAATAACACTAGAAAGTTGTTCATATAAACTGCCCGACATGACTAAAATAACATTGAGCGGGGTGCGTAATTCATGGCTCATATTGGCTAAGAAATCATCTTTTACTTTGTTAGTATTTTCCAACTCTTTATTAATTTGTTGAAGTTTCTCTGTGCGTTCTACCACTAAATCCTCTAAGTAATCACGATAATATTTGACTTCTTGAGTTGAATGTATTTGTTCATCAATATCAACTAAAATAGAAGAACTACGCATTACGTTTTCTACTAAAATACTTTTCAATTTGACATAAAAGAAGCGTTGCTCATATACTTGCTTAACTTTTAATTCACAGCATTCTTTTGGTTTTTTAAGTTTAAATAAACTTTGTAAATGTGTTGTTAAAATAAAGTAGCTTTCAGCTTCTAAATAATTAAAAAAAGAAGTATTAATAAGTTTTTCTTTTTCATAACCAAGTAATAATGCAGTATTATTATTTAATTGTGTAATAATTCCTTCTTCATTGAGCGTTATGAAATTGATAGGCAATAACTCAAATATAGGATTTTGTTCAAATTCATCAGCAGTCGAAATGGCTGATGAAATCGCAACACGCGAGTTTGTTGTTAAACTCGATAGATTAGAATCTACATCTGGCTCAGATTCTAGCGATGTAAAAGGTAGATGTGAGGACATATACGTTTTTCAAATGTTTATTTAATTAATACCACTAACATAACATTAAATAGAATACTTTGTTAAGTAGTTTTTTTTAATTTAAAAGCTCTCTAACAAATAAGTTAAAAAGTTTAAGTTTTATAATTGTCATCAATTTGTAATTGAAGTTCTTTTTTGAATTATTACAATAATACAACTGTAACAAAACGCATTCCTTTCTGTAATAAAAAAATGACAATTTGTATAATTGCTATTACTAAAATAGCCTTTTGGAGTTTGCATGACTGACACAACAACTTGGTACACAGAACCCGATTTAATGAAAGTGGGCACAGCTTTTTCTTTAGAAGTTAAAAGAAAACTTCATGAAGAATCTTCACAATTTCAAAGAATTGCAATTTACGAAACAACTCAATTCGGTCATTTGATGACTTTAGATGATGTTGTTATGTTAACTGACCGTGATAACTTTTTTTATCATGAAATGATGTCTCATCCAGCATTATTTTCTCATCCAAATCCGCGCAACGTCGTGATTATTGGCGGGGGAGACTGTGGTACGTTACGCGAAGTTTTGCGTCATCCTACCGTAGAAACCGTTGTGCAAGTCGAAATTGATGAAATGGTCACGCGGGTTTCTGAAAAATATTTCCCAAGCTTATGTGAAGCAAACAACGATCCCAGAGCAACTTTATTATTTGCTGATGGTATTCAATGGATGAAAGATGCACCTGCAAATAGTGTGGATGTCATCATTATTGATAGTACCGACCCTGTAGGACCCGCAGAAGGCTTATTTAATTTAGAATTTCATCAAAATTGTCGCCGTGTTCTGCGTGAAGAGGGGGTATTGGCACAACAAACTGAATCTCCTTTATTGCATTTGCCTATTTTGGAAGATATTCATCGTGCTTTACGCACGGCTGGATTTAAAAATACCCGTCCTATTTTATTTCCACAATGTGTTTATCCGTCTGGTTGGTGGTCTTGTAGTTTAGCCAGTCAACGGGATTTAACCGATTTTCGGCGCGCCGATGCGCAAAATAAAAAATTCCCTACACACTACTACAATGCTGACATTCATCAAGCCTGTTTTGCCTTACCCAATTTTGTATTAGACATGATGCAAAAATTAGCGTAATTTCCTCACAAGGCGGCAAGCTTTTTGCTGCCTTGTGTATAAATATGTTGGTTTATAATTCGCTTTTTTTGTTATCATGCTGCGTAAAAAAATCCGCTTAGGTCATCTCTTAGTAACACATCAACTTATTACTGATGCCCAGTTACAACAAGCCCTTGCTTTACAACAAAGTAGCGGGGATAAGCTAGGTAAAATTTTAGTAGAAAATGGTTACGTTTCTGAAGATTCCCTCCTAAATTTAATTGCTGACCAATTACAAATTCCCTTTATTAATTTAAAAAATTATAAATTTAATCCTGAATTAGTTAAATTAATTCCAGAAAATCACGCCCGCCGCCTGCGCGTTGTTGCTTTGAATCAACAAGTCAATGGTATTTTAGTAGGAATGGTGGACCCCTCCGATTTACTTGCATTTGATGAAATTTCCCGTTTATTAAAACAACCGATTGAAACAGCCGTTGTGCGTGAAACCGATTTACTCAATATTTTAGATAGGGTATATCGTCGCACAACAGAAATTCAAGGTTTTGCGGAAGAATTAGGTGAAGAATTAGCAAATAATGATATTGATTTGCAACGTTTAACCGTAGATGATGTTCGCGACGCGCCCGCTGTTAAATTATTACAGTCACTTTTTGAAGACGCGCTACAAATTCGGGCTTCTGATATTCATATTGAACCAGATGAGCAAGTATTACGCATTCGGCAACGGATTGATAATGTGTTGCATGAGCAGATTATGCGAGAAAAACGCATTACTTCCGCGTTAGTATCACGTTTAAAATTAATGGCGAATTTAGATATTTCTGAAAAACGCTTACCCCAAGATGGACGTTTTAGCCTAAAAGTGCGGAACAAAATTATTGATGTGCGAATGTCCACCTTGCCAATTCAATATGGTGAATCGGTCGTTTTGCGTTTATTAGACCGCAGTCAATCCGTTTTAGATTTAGAACAAATTGGCATGTCGACTGGACAATTAGCCCATTTAAAACATTTATTGCAAAAACCTAACGGCATGATTTTAGTCACGGGACCGACGGGCAGCGGGAAAACTACGACGTTATATTCGGCTTTGAACTATGTAAATTCTGCCGATGTTAAAATTATCAGCGTCGAAGACCCCGTGGAATACCGTTTGCCCCGCGTGAATCAAGTACAAGTGAATAGCGAAATTGGGCTAAGTTTTGCCAAAATCCTACGAGCGGCATTGCGACAAGACCCTGATGTCGTGCTCATTGGCGAAATGCGCGACGAGGAAACTGTAGAAATTGGCTTGCGGGCGGCGATGACGGGACATTTAGTGCTTTCAACGCTACATACGAATGACGCAATCAGTGCCGCCACCCGTTTGTTAGATATGGGCGCAAAAGGCTATTTAGTCGCCGCCGCGTTGCGGGCAGTAGTTGCGCAACGCCTCGTGCGGCGCGTGTGTGAAAGTTGCGCCGAGCCCACTATTCCCACGCCAGCCCAGCAAATTTTATTAAAACGCTATTTTCCCAGCCGTGCATTGAGTGGCTTTAAACGCGGCAGTGGTTGCTCACATTGTTACAATACAGGCTATGCAGGGCGCGTGGGAATTTTTGAAATTTTAGACATTGAAAAAAATATGATTAGCGCGTTAAATCAGGGAGATAGTATTGCATTTAGACAAATCATAGAGAGCAATACGAATTATAAAACCCTGTTTCAATCGGCGTTAGAATTAGCAACACACGGCGTTACTACCCTAGAAGAAGCTGAACGGATTGGCGGCGATTTAGAAGAACTGCTTTTTACTGAACCGCAAACAAATACTTCCACGCTCAGTTTTGTAGATAACTAAGCCCCGTTTTTTACAGGATTTTTTAGCTCATGTCAGTGATTGCGCTTAGACAACACATTGAATCCTTGCAACAGCAAGGCGTTTTTGCTTTTTTAGAAGTGCAATTTGCGTTTTATCTGCAAAAACTCATGCCGACTGATACAAATGAGGATGTACAACAAGCAGTTATGTTGGCAGCTTTATTGAGTAGTCATTTCAATAGTCAAGGACATATTTGTATTGATTTAAGCCAATATGCAGAGCACGCTTTTCCTGATAATAACACTGAAAATGCCCTTATTTTACCGCCACTTGCTGACTGGTTAACCCGTTTACGGCAAGCCAAAACTAAACAAGGGGAAAATTTAATCGGACAGCCGTCTGAATATACCCCATTGATATTAGAAGCAAATCGTTTATATCTTTATCGTTATTGGGATTATGAACAATTTTTAGCCGAAAATTTACGTCAACGTCTAGCAACACCGTTACAAGATATTGATATACAACAAATTGAACAAGGTTTAAATCGACTATTTCCCAGCAATACGATAGAGATAGACTGGCAAAAAATCGCTGCCCAAACCGCCCTCACCCAGCGCGTTTGCCTGATTTCTGGCGGACCCGGCACGGGCAAAACTTCCACGGTTGTTAAAATTCTCGCTTTATTACTCGAACAAAATCCCAACTGTCAAATCGCGCTCGCCGCGCCGACGGGGAAAGCCGCCGCCCGTTTACAAGAATCCATTCGCCTTGCAAAGCCGCGTTTAGACATTGATGATTTAATTAAAGATAAAATCCCAGAAACTGCTTACACCTTGCACCGTTTGCTAGGCACAATTCGCGATTCTTGCTATTTTCGCCACCATGCTGATAATCCTTTAGCCTTTGATGTAATTGTGGTTGATGAAGCATCAATGGTAGATTTAGCCTTGATGGCAAAATTGGCGGCGGCGATTTCAGCCAATGCCCGCTGGATTTTACTCGGCGATAAAGACCAACTCGCCTCAGTAGAAGCGGGGTCAGTTTTAGGCGATATTTGCCAAGCCGCGACAGCTGCCGCCAGTCCTATTCACAAAAGTTTTGTACAATTATTGAAAAGCTATCGTTTTGACGGTTCAAGTGGAATTGGACGGTTAGCCGAAGCCATCAAACACAGCGATGCAGAACACACCCTTGCATTATTACAAAATCCGCCCCGCGATTTATCTTGGCAACCCATCAGCGCGGCACAATTAGAAGCTAAATTAGTTGAACCTATTGTCGCAGGTTTTAAACGCTATTTAACCGCCGCCTCGCCCTTTGAAGCTTTAGAAGCGTTTAACGATTTTCGCGTGCTGTGTGCATTGCGCAAGGGAACATTTGGGATAGAAAACTTAAATAAACTGATTGAACAAATTTTACAAAAACAGCAGCTTATCAAATTAAATCAACGTTGGTATCATGGTCGCCCGATTATGATTACTCAAAACGAATACAACCTAAATTTATTCAACGGCGATATAGGCATTGTGTTTGTGGATTCGCTCACCCATGAGCCGCGTGTTTTTTTCCCCGACTCACAACACCAAGTCAAAGCGATTTACCCCAATCGTTTACCAGAACACGAAACGGTTTATGCAATGACTGTACATAAAAGTCAAGGCTCTGAATTTAAAGATGTTTTAATTGTATTACCTGAACAATCCTCAGCCATTTTAAACCGCGAACTGATTTACACCGCCATCACCCGCGCCAAACAATCGGTAAAACTCTGGGCGCAACAAAGCATTTTAGAAAGCGCGGTACAACACAAAGTAGAACGTTATTCAGGATTAAGCGAGAAGTTGGTGTGAGGTTGATATAGTGACCGTACTATAAAAAGACTAAATGGGGTAGAGTAAGAAAAGCTCATCGATAGAACAGTTCTGCTGTTTACGAAGAGCCTTAGCTTGCGCCCATTGCAGCAAGCTCTATCGCTTCTGCTTCATCAGCATCAAGAAAAAGCAACTTGTCTTTGTGCGTAATTAGCGTATATTCATTATGCGCAAGATTATAGCTTAATTGACTGACATTCATTTGCAGTTGGTTGATACCGATGACATTCATAACGTATCTCTCATTTAAAATGAATTTAATCTATTGGACTTCGTTCGTTAGTGCAGAGTTGCAAAGAATGAATTTTGAGCAATTAGAGCAAAGTTTTCATCAACTTCTGCAAAAAAGTTTAGAAGGTTTGCTTTGGTTGCTCAAGGTTTTTGCGCAATTAACAGTTTATCAAGCGATGCAAGGTATTTTGCTTGCTTTTGTGTTGATAATATTGATTTGGCTGGTTTCTTATGTGTTGATTTTTATACTACAACGCACTTTAGAAATTGCCAAAATACTCATTCGCGTCGTTGGTGCTTTAACCGTAATTATGTTTATCATTTTCGTGATTTACGGAGCATTAGACACACAACGAACCTGTTTAGATTTTCCTTTTGAGCAATTTACCTACTGTCGTCCTCGGTAAAAAACATTCATAATCCTACAACGCTAGGATATTTTGGATTATTCCACCCGCACCACCCGAAATCCAAGTGTGTCTGATTTGCGTTTAGAGGGATACATTTCGCGTTTAGTCGTGCGTAAATTGGCTTTAAAGCTGCGATAAGAACTACTCCGCACAACGCGCCGTGAACAGTCTCCGCCTTCCCAGAATTGCCCCGTCGGGGGTGCATTATCATAGGTTGGGCGCGCACAATCTAAAGTCCATTCTAAAACGTTCCCAATCGTATCATGCAAACCAAATTCATTCGCTTGGAAACTACCGATAGGCGCAGTTTGTCGTCCATCCCATTCGCTACCGCAAACACCGCAGTTGGCGCGATTGGGAATTAAATCCATGCCCCACCAGTAAGTGCTATCTGTCCCTGCTTTAGCTGCATATTCCCATTCACGCTCAGAAGGTAAACGGTATAACTTGCCTGTTTCAGTAGATAACCATTTGGTATATTCCACTGCATCATCCCATGTTACGTTAACCACTGGGCGATTGCTGCGTCCCCAGCCCATATCGTCGGGTGAAGCGTAATCTGTTGCGCGTACAAAGCGGTCATAATCAGTAAAGGTAACTTCAAATTTGCTGATAGAATAATTATTTAAAGTAACTTGATGTTGTGGTTTTTCATCAGAATACGGCAAAGAGTCACGACTTCCCATTAAAAATGTCCCGCTTGGCAATTTGACCATCATGGGGCCGCGTCCACCAGAGCGTAAACTGTCTTGAAATTCACCCAAGGCTTTAACAGGTACAGATTCTGTAGCTGTAGGTAAATTAGGTGCAGACGCTTGTGTATTGGCAGCAGAAGATGATGACACTTGATTAGCGGTATTTTCAGCGATTGCATTACCCGTTGGTGCGGTTTGAATTGGGGGCGCATTACCTGCTACTACGGGTGTTTTTTTGTGGGGCAAATAGTCATCTAAAACGTTGGTAAACAAGGCTACAGCAACTAATCCACCTGCTAAAACTACGCCGATTCCTAAACCAATCCACATGCCGTTATTGCTTTTACGTCGCACAATGCCAAGGCTACGGTTAACCGCTTGCTCTTGCTTGTGTTTTTCCGCAGCTGCCCGTGCAGCATCGCGTTGAATACGCAATAATTCAGCATCTTTTTCCGCTTGTTGACGAATGTTGTCTAACTCACGGCGTAAGGTTTCTTGCTCGTTTTCTTTCTTTTCAATCAGCTTAGCGAGTTCTTGTTGTAACCGCTCATCTTGTTCGCGTTTTTCACGCGCAGCATTTTGTTCTGCTTCATGTTTTAAGCGCGCTAATTCTTGTTTAGCACGCGATAATTGCTCGATTTGCGCCCGTGTACGTTGTTGCGCAGATTCAATCCGCGCAATCCGTGCTTCTAATAAAGCTTTTTCTTCGGCAGCCCGTTTCAATTCCTCAGGTGTCATGCCTTCATCTGTGCCATCCGTTTTACCGATAGGACGCACAGTAGATGTACCTGTTGCTGGAAGTTGTTGACGATCTTTCGCCTGCAATTTAGTAATAGCGGCTTGCAATGCGCTGATTTGAGATACAAGTTTCTCTGCTTCAGAAGCTTTACGCGCTGCTTCTGCCGCATCTGCGTTTTTTGCTTCTGCTTGTAACTTATTGTAACGCTTGATAAGTTTCTGCGCTTCTGCTTTAGCCTGATTTATCGAGGACACAGTTGTATTCTCACAGTCAAAAATAGTCGTTAAATTAAAATGTTCTTAAAAGCAAGGAGTAACAGAACAAACCAGCTCGTTATTGCTACAAAATAGGAGAAGATAATGCTTTGAGAAGTGAAAATTATAAATTGGATTATATTAGATGAGCGAGTTTCATCATCAAGCCATCGTCCTATTACACTCTCGTTGCTCTTATTTTCCTATGATAATCATAGGGTAAAATCGCTGACGAATTATTGCTCTCTTCGCTCAATTTTGCGATAAAAATCCTGAGATTATCGAGCAATAAAATAAAGTGTCTAAATTATAACACTGTCATGCGGTTATTGTGTTAATAGTTTATAGGGTTATCGGTGTGAAGTGAGTTGTTGTTTACAGGCATTAAGTAGTTATTGATAGCTTATTTTACAACTTATGAATGCTTAAATGCGGCGGCAATTTAAAAAATGCCTAAAAATGCTTTAAGTTTTACTGCCTCCAACGGTCATCCCGTCCACTCTTAATGTGGGTTGTCCCACGCCCACTTCCACCGTTTGTCCTGCTTTACCACAACTTCCAACCCCTGAGTCTAAGGCAAAATCATTGCCAACCATACTAATCTTTTGTAAAACCTCTGCGCCATTACCAATTAAGGTTGAGCCTTTAATGGGATATTGGAGTTTACCATTTTCAATCCAATAGGCTTCAGTAGCGTTAAAAACAAACTTGCCAGAAGTAATATCGACTTGTCCGCCGCCGAAATCTACTGCATAAATCCCTTTGTCTATGGATGCAATAATTTCTTGTGGGTCGTGCTGTCCTGCTTGCAAATAAGTATTGGTCATTCTTGGGAAAGGTAAACAGGCATAAGATTCACGCCGTCCATTCCCTGTTGGGTGCATTCCCATTAAAGCCGCATTATGTTTATCTTGTAGATAATTCACCAGTTTCCCATTTTCAATGAGTATTGTACTTTGAGTTGGTGTCCCTTCATCATCAACGGTCAATGAACCGCGACGATTTTCTAACGTCCCATTATCTACCACAGTACATAAAGGTGAAGCAACCATTTGCCCCATTTTACCATTGAATGCCGAAGTGCCTTTACGGTTAAAATCGCCTTCTAGTCCATGCCCGACCGCTTCATGTAACAAAACGCCCGACCACCCCGCCGCAAGCGCAATGGGAAATACTCCTGCTTGAATTTCTCGAGCCTCTAAATTCAGCAAAGCGCGGCGCACCGCTCTATCAACACACCATTCAGGCAATTGATTCTCTAGCAAATATTGATAAGTATAACGCCCGCCAACTCCCGCACTGCCTGATTCACGTCGCCCATTTTGCATCGCAATCACACTCACCGATAGACGAGTTAAAGGACGCACATCGGCGGCAAGTGTGCCATCCGTTGCGGTAACTAGCACAATTTTATAACTGCCACTTAAACTAATAGACACTTGCTGAATGCGCGAATCTGCATCACGCGCTTTTTGATTTAAACGATACAATAAAGCGACTTTTTGCTCAGTGGTTAAACTTAACAAAGGATTTAGCTCAGTGTAAAGTGATGGAGGATTAACTGTTTGCCAACTATTCAATTGCAACGGACGACTTGCCCCAATTTGCACTCGCCCTTGCTGTTGATGACGCGCAATGCCCCGCGCAGACTGCAAAGCCTGCTGTAAAGCTGACATCTGCAACTCATCACTATAGGCTAAACCACTTTTTTCGCCACTAATAACGCGAATGCCTACACCTTGATGAATATGATAATGTCCTTCTTTAACAATATTTTCGCTCAATGACCACGATTCACTTTGTCCAGTTTGACAATAAATATCGCCAAAATCCACCGCTTTATCACTGAGTAATTGATTTAATAAACCTTGCAATTGCGTTAATGACAAATCATTTGCCGTTAATAACTGCTGCTGTGCAATGGATAAAGAAGAAGACGCTAAAGCAAATGGTTTCATGGACATGAGAAAAATATTTAAAGCAGAGAACAGAGGAGTCAGATAAAAAAAAGTATGTTAAAATGTGAGTCTAAAATGACAGAAGATGATTTAAAATCAACATTATTTAAACTAAATTTAAGTAAAGAAACTTTTATAAAGTTTAACATTCAAGCCAAAGTTTATGCAAGATAAAAAACTTTTCGCATTTTAATAAAATCTAATAAATAATTTTACACATTTCAAACAATTATTAGAATTCAAATAGATAATATTATTTGTTTTATTTGAAATAAAACTTTTTTTATTTGTCAATAAACTGCCATAATTAACAGCCTTTTTTATTTTAAAATAATAAAACCTCCTTTTTTCTTAAACACCCTCATTTTTTTACAAGGACTCTCATGAGCGACATTAAAAAAGTAGTGCTTGCCTATTCAGGCGGTTTAGATACTTCTATTATTTTGAAATGGTTACAAGACCAATATCAATGTGAAGTGGTCACGTTTACCGCTGATATTGGACAAGGTGAAGAATTAGAGCCTGCACGGCAAAAAGCCCAACAATTTGGCGTTAAAGAAATTCATATTTTAGATTTAAAAGAAGAATTTGTTCGCGATTTCGTTTTCCCCATGTTCCGTGCAAATACGGTTTATGAAGGTGAATACTTACTCGGTACATCTATTGCCCGTCCTTTAATCGCCAAATATTTAGTTGAAATTGCTAACCAAACAGGCGCAGATGCAATTTCCCACGGCGCGACAGGCAAAGGCAACGACCAAGTGCGTTTTGAATTGGGCGCGTATGCACTGAAACCTGAAGTTAAAGTGATTGCACCATGGCGCGAATGGGATTTAACTTCGCGTGAAAAATTATTAGCTTACGCTGATGCACACAATATTCCTGTTGATTTCAAAAAACGCGGCGAATCTCCTTACTCAATGGATGCTAACTTATTGCACATTTCTTATGAAGGCAAAGGCTTAGAAAATCCATGGCAAAGTGCAGAAGAAGAGATGTGGCGTTGGACAGTTTCCCCCGAAGCTGCACCTGATACAGCAACGATTCTCGAAGTGACTTTTGAAAAAGGTGACATCGTTGCAATCGACGGACAACGTTTAAGCCCCGCGCAAGTATTAGCACAATTAAACAAAATTGGCGGCGAAAATGGGATTGGACGTTTAGATTTAGTAGAAAATCGTTATGTGGGCATGAAATCACGCGGCTGCTATGAAACCCCAGGCGGCACAATCATGTTAAGAGCGCACCGCGCTATCGAGTCTTTAACACTTGACCGCGAAGTCGCCCATTTGAAAGATGAATTAATGCCACGTTATGCCAGCTTAATTTATAACGGCTATTGGTTCAGTCCTGAACGGCAAATGTTGCAAACCATGATTGATGCTTCGCAACAATTCGTTAACGGCACAGTGCGCTTAAAACTGTACAAAGGCAACGTGATTGTATTAGGTCGTCAATCTGCGGACAGTTTATTTGATACCAGCATTGCTACTTTTGAAGATGATGGCGGCGCGTATAACCAAAAAGACGCAGAAGGCTTTATTAAATTAAATGCTTTACGGATGCGAATTGCTTCACGCATTAGAAATAAAAAATAATTAAAGTGTTTTAAAAAAAGGTGAGGTTTTCCTCACCTTTTAAAATTTTAAAAAGCTTCTTCTAAATCAACTAATTTAACGCGATTAGAGAGCGCATTTAATGCAATTAAATGTAAAATTTCGCTAACCGTTGTACAAGCTTCTTTAATCACTGAAACTTGATATTTTTCTGCACTTTTAGAAATTGCGGTATGTGTAACACAGTTTTGTGTCATCATGCCACAAATAATTAATTCATCTACTTTTAATTGACTTAAAACGGTTTCTAAAGTTGTATTTAAGAAACTATCCGCAAATTCTTTAATTACAATCGGCGCAGCAGGCGCGGCGGCTAAAATGCGAGGATGAATTTCTACCCCGTGAGTTGCTTGATTAAAAAACGGCGCAAGTCCTTTACTGGCATTTGCAACATGTTGAATTAAAATAACAGGTATATTTTGCGCTTGTGCTTTTGCAATCGCTTGTTCAACTTTTTGTAAAACAACGTCAGGATTCCATAACGGAAATTTTCCCTCAGGAAAATAGTCGTTTTGTAAATCAATAATTAGCAGTGCTTTATTCATAAAATTAACCTGCGTTGGGTGATGTTTATCTAAATTATTTAAAATTCATTTTTTAAATGACAACGATAAAACTATAAACCTGTTATAGCTTGGCTGCAATATTGAAATCAAACTAAGCTTTTTTTAAACGTTATTAAAAATCACTCTTAGGATTTTTATCATGCAACTTTCTACGGCTTATTTAACTTCTCCTTTAGGTATTTTAACGTTAGTTGCGAATGAAACGGCTTTAGTTGCCTGTGAATTTAATACGCCGACTTTTCAGCCTGTTTTAAGCATCACAACAAATCCTTTATTGTTGCGTGCAAGTGAGCAACTGAATGAATATTTTCAAGGAAAACGTTATCAATTTGATTTACCTTTGTCTATTAACGGTTCAACATTTTATCAGCAAGTTTGGCAGCAATTACAAGTGATTGAATACGGTAAAACAATGGCTTATGGCGAGTTAGCACAGGCAATGGGTCGTCCCAAAGCGGCGCGGGCAGTTGGGCAAGCAAATCATCATAATCCGATTTCTATTATTATTCCTTGTCATCGTGTGATTGGAAAATCAGGGAAATTAGTAGGTTATGGTGGGGAGTTGTGGCGTAAAGAATGGTTGCTAAACCATGAAAAGAAACATGCGGGGTTTTAA
>CAZKST010000006.1:14093-20238 GCA_964555395.1 uncultured Thiotrichaceae bacterium
TGGGTAGAAAGACGCGCATAACCTCGTTTTTCAGTTGCTCCGCCTTCGCTAGAATAGTTGACAAAACCAGAGTTATAACCCGTTGCAAAATCTAATAATGTTGTACTGCGATTGAGTGTAATTGTATTGGGATTATCCAATGTTAAATATGAACCACACGCCTCCGCTTTTCCACAAATAAATCCATCATTATCCGAATCTGTTCCCACAATCACTTGATAAGTACCGCTTGGAACATTGGTGAATCTATAGTTGTAATAACCATTGCTTGCGCTTGCGCGAACTTCTTGCACAGTGCTTAGAGTATCCGCATTCACTAATAAAATGTAGTGATAACCTGCATCGCCCGTTGTGCCTTGATTTTGTGCAGGCACTTGGAAAATAACAGGAATGCGTACAGTATTTACGTTGGTGCTAATATTAATCGTTGCGTTATAAGTGCCTGCGGTTAAATTGGTGCGATTGACTTGAATAACGTAAACCCCTAAGCCATTGCTATCAACATTATAGCTAGAAACACTGACAGAACCGCCCGAATCGTTGCTAATAGAAGCAATGCGCACAGTACCTGAACCGCTATTCGTTAAATGTAATTCTAAACGGGTTTGAGTAAAACCAAAGTTTGCAGAGGTTGGACTAGCTACTAATAAAGGCGAGGCTTGACTGGCGTTATTCGTTCCTTCGGCAGCAACTAATACCGCTTTTTGCGCGTTGATTAAACCATAACCAAATTGAGTATCTTTACCTGACGCGCCAATATCATCGGTGATTTTGCCGTTGACTAATAAGGAATCAATCATATTTGGGGTTAAATTGGGATTAACCGCTTTCATTAAAGCAATCACGCCTGATACATGCGGCGTTGCCATTGATGTACCTTGTAAATAATAGTAGTTATAATCAATGGTTGTACTACTATCATCGCCATAAGTGCTGGCAATTTGGTCTGTATTACCATCACCATCTACGTCGGGAGTAGATTTATCACCACCTGGGGCCGCGACATCAATCGTATTGCCATAATTGGAGTAATACGCCAATTCTTTATTGATATTAACCGCACTGACGGAAATCACGCCGTCTAATGCAGCAGGATAAGAAGGGTCGTTTGAGCCATCATTGCCCGCTGCTGCCACAATGACTACGCCATTATTGCGCGCACTGGTAATGGCATCTTTAAAGCCCGTAGAAATTTGTGAGCCGCCTAAACTTAAATTAATAATATCTGCCCGTTTAACAGGAACTGTTTTTGAATCATTAGTTAAACCAGCGGCAAAACGAACCGCTTGTTCTGCATCATATTCTTTGCCTGCGCCGCCGCGTCCTAATACCCGCAAGGGCATGATTTGCGTTAACCAACCCACTCCAGCAACCCCTACGCCGTTATTGGTTGCCGCGCCAATAGTGCCCGCAACGTGTGTGCCGTGGAATGTGCTGCTACTTTCCCGCCCTTCTTTGCTGCCGGGATCATTAGGATTGCTGTCTATGCCATCGCCATCTTTAGAGGTGCTAATGCTACTGACAAAATCATAGCCCGCGACAGTTTTTCCAGCTAAATCAGGGTGATTTAACAAAACCCCCGTATCAATCACGGCGACAACAACATTAGAACTGCCTAAGGTCAAATCCCATGCTTGAGATACATTAATCAAATCATAATGCCACTGATAACTAAACAAGGGGTCATTGGGCACGCGAAAGGCTTGCAAAATGTAATTGGGACTGGCTTCTGTGACTTGTGAATAATTTTGAATGGCTTTAAGTTTTTGCAAAGTATAATATTTATCGCAAATTTCTTGGCTGATAAATTCATCGCATTGCGTGGCTTGTAGTTTTAATTGCGTGTCGTCTTCGGTAAATAACATGCGACGAGCACTATCAAAGCTATTGGTTTGTAAACCTTCACTATTTAAAGCGGTAATCGTTGCCTGTGCTGTTAATTCATTTTGCGTGTTTAATTTGACGATATATTCACCCACGGCAAAATCATCAGATAAACGTGCGCCGCGCTCGGCTGTTGCAGTAGAAGAGACATCTTGTCCTAAACTCAATACATAATTGGCATAACCTGATTCTGCCCGCACTTCAATAATATACGCGCCATCACTGCGCACGGTTAAACTTTCATTCATGCCTGAATTTACGGACGCATCCGCCACTTTAGCCGCAGAATACAGATATAAATCTAAATCAATACCGCGTACATTGGCATTAGCGATAGATAAAGAAATGGTTTGCCCTTTTAACAAATTAACGCTATAAAAATCGCTAACATCGCCTGCAACTCGTACTTGTCCACTATACCCTGCTCCCGCAACACTGACATAGCCCCCGATTAAAGCAGGGTTGGGAATGACTTGTGCAGCACTGAGTGAATTATTGCTATTTGCAGCGGGCGCGTTGGGGTCATTAGTATCATTGTCTTTAGCAAGGTTACTGGCTACACTCACTCGTCCAGAGACAGTATAACCACTCACATATCCTGATGAATTATCATCATCGGTTGAACTACTGGTATCATCCCCGCCGCTACATCCTGCAAGCACTAAGGCAAGGCTACAAAGGGTTAATAACCCAAAATTTTTAAACTGTGTTAGATGTGAAATGACGCGCATATACACCATATCCTGTAGAAATAGTAAATAAAAATACTGCTTATTTTAGGGAGTATGCAGTCAAGATGCCATTGTATGAAAACGAATTAACACAAATAGGTTGATAAACTTGACTCAATAACGGGTAACAAGAACCGCCGCCGCGTCTTAATTTTTCTAAATATGCGAATGCTTACAATATCCCGTTCAGCACTTAAAAACACAAATAGAGAAAATACACGTTCCCCAGAGATTTATTTGCAAACTTGAATTTAATCAGAGAAAATTTTCAACTGATTTTCACTTCAAAGACTCACTTTACATAGGATAGCTTACTTGGAAATTTGGCAAATTATTTTACTCGCAATCGTTCAAGGACTGACAGAATTTTTACCCATTTCCAGCTCAGCCCACTTGGTACTTTTTCCACACTTATTTGGTTTACAAGACCAAGGTTTAGCCTTTGATGTTGCATTACACATGGGCAGTCTGATGGCGGTGATGTGGTACTTCCGCAAAGATTTATATACCTTCGTTACGCATGGCTTGCACTCTATTTACAATCGCAATATGACGCAAGAAGGTTTATTAGCATGGGGCGTTTTACTCGGTACATTACCTGTGGGGATTGTGGGATTTATTGTTGTACTGACGGGTTTAAATGAACACATGCGCTCCCCGCTTGTTATTGGTTGTTCTACTTTATTTTTTGGCACGTTACTGGGATTAGCGGATTGGTTTGGCAAACGGCAACGCACGGAAGCTGATTTAACATGGCGCGATATTGCGATTATCAGTTGCGCACAAGCCTTGGCGGTTATTCCGGGCACATCCCGCTCAGGCGTAACCATGACAGCGGGTTTATTCCTTGGTTTACAACGTAAAACCGCCGCCCGTTTTTCCTTTTTACTCTCCATTCCTGCCATTATTTTAACGGGATTGGGAGAAGGTTTATTCAGCATGTTAAAAGCGGAGCATGTCAGTTTTAATTTACATGAGGTGTTATTAGGAATTACTTTTTCTGCCATTAGTGCTTATTTTTGTATTAAATTTTTCATTAACTTACTTGATAAAATTGGCATGTTGCCCTTTGTTATCTATCGTCTCATCTTGGGTGTGGTACTGTTAACTTGGATGAGTTAATGATGGAAAATCCTTTGCATTTATACCGTTGGTGGTTAGTAATAGGATATTGCCTTGTTGCAACGGTGATAGTGCTATCGCTTATTCCCATGCCGCCCACACCAATCATTCAAAACAGCGATAAATTTCAGCATATTACCGCTTATTTTGTTTTGATGGGATGGTTTTGCTTATTGTATCCTTTGCGCACAAGCCGCATAAAATTAGCGATTGCGTTTATTTTCTTAGGTGTTTTGTTAGAGGGCGGACAAAGTTTAACCCGCTACAGACAAGCAGATATTTTCGACATACTTGCCAATAGTAGCGGTGTCCTGCTGGGCTGGGGTATCGCCTGCACGCCACTACAACATAGTTTACGCTGGATTGAACACCACATTTTAGGCGTTTCTTAAAATGCAACTTTTTCCTGATGAGTTAATTGCAAAACTTAAACATGTTAAACAACTGGTTGTTTTAACAGGAGCGGGCACATCCGCAGAAAGTGGCATTCCTACCTTTAGAGATGCGCAAACGGGTTTATGGGCGCAATATGACCCTGCCCAATTAGCCACGCCAGAAGCCTTTAAACATAATCCTAAATTAGTCTGGGATTGGTACACATGGCGGCGGGAGAAAGTTTTAGCAGCACAGCCCAATGCAGGGCATTTAGCACTGGTTGAGCTAGAAAAACGGGTAAAAAATTTTTACTTAGTCACGCAAAATGTAGATGGTTTACATCAACGGGCGGGCAATCAAAACGTTTTGGAATTACACGGCAATATTACCCGCATTAAATGCGAAAAACGTCAGCGATTTATTGATTTAAGCCAAGTACGTTTAGAAGACTATGCTTTGCAATTGTCAGAAAATATGCCGCCGCGCTGTTTAGATTGCAATTGCAACAGTTTTTATCGTCCAGATGTGGTTTGGTTTGGCGAATCTTTGCCTTATCATGCGTTAGTCACTGCTGAACAAGTCGCCAGTCAATGTGAAGTGTTTTTATGTATTGGAACATCCAGCGTTGTATATCCAGCTGCCGCGCTACCGCTCACGGCACATCAAAACGGTGCAACAGTTGTTGAAATCAATTATGAAACAACGCCATTAACTAAAAAAGCGCATTATTTCTTAAAAGGGATGTCGGGGGAAATTTTGCCCGCTTTAGTAAAAGCGGTGTGGGGAGAAAGTGCGTTATAAATGACTTCAAATAGACCTGCTAGGTTTTAAAAACCTAGCAGGTCTTTATTTCAAAAGGCTTAACTATTTTGATTTTCAATCAAATAAACAGTTTGTCCATCGCCTTTAGCCACACGAATCACTGTATCAATTTCGTGTAACTCTTCAAAATCATATTCGTCGTTGATATAAGAAGGCGTTACTACTTCTAAATCCCCGTGACGTGTCATAAGTAATTGCAATTCTTCAATAAAATCTGAAAGCTTCATTTAGTATTCCTTTAAGTTCTACGCACAAAATGTTGTTCATTAGCAGTTGAGTCTGGGGTTATAATTTCCTCTTTTTCAACCACTTGATAATCTTTAGTTTCTAAAGACTCATTTTTCCATTGGGTTAAATACGCTTCTTTAAGTTTACCTTGAGCGTTCATTTCATTATCTAAAAAAGTGAGCATTTTATCCATTAAATCGAACGCTTTATTATGCTCTTCAGCAGGCGGTTGCGGCGCGACGTAAGCAACGTCTACGGGCGGCACAGGCGGCGTTTCAATGCGTGGAATGGCTTCAATGCGCGCAGGCATAGGCTCGGTGCGACGTTCCAATTGATTCATTTTGCGCCCAATTTCTAATAATTGCCGTGCTTCTTCGCGTTGTTTAGCATTGCCGCGTTCAATCACTTCTTGCAGCATAATTTTAATCGCTTGAGTTTCGCCTTCATTGGCTAAACAATCGCGAATATGAATCAATTTGCGGTCAAGAAGTAGCGAATCAGCCGAAGGCGCAGGCTCGGCAAGGGGACGGCGTTCAATAGCAGGAGCATTGGATTCATTGGGTAAATTGCCCCAAATTGCACTGGATAAATAAGGCGATTTTTCAGGAATCGCGGGCAAATTCATATTCATTGTATTAGGTTGTATAGACTTAGGGGTAAACCAGCGGGTTAATAAAATCCCCAAAATAAAGCTAAACAGTAAAACGCCGCCGCCGATTAACAATAAAGTCAGTTGCGAAGCATCACGGATGAAAGTAGCCAGTTGTTCTGTCAAATTGGGCGCGGGGAATTCAGCCATCGGCGGAAACGGCGGCGTTTGAACGGGCAAAGGCATAGCGGCAGCAGGTAAACTTGCCGTCGGTGAAGGTGTTGCAGGGAAACTAGAAATAGGCGCAGGCGGATTAGATAATGCAGGCGTTTGCGGCGGAGTCGCTTGTGAAGTAATCGGAGGAGTTACTGGATTAATCGCTAATGTGGCTGGA
>CAZKST010000006.1:20338-32519 GCA_964555395.1 uncultured Thiotrichaceae bacterium
GTTAAGGTTGCAGGCGCAACCGTGGCAAAGGGAGTCGTCGCCCCTTCTGTTTTAGGTTCAGCATGGACAGGTGAAAAATAACAACCTATCCAAAGCGAAACTAACGGAAGTAAAAAGAAGCGGGTGTTAGTTTTCATAAACATCTCTTTTAACGTAGTCCTTTTGAAAGCAAAGATAAACCTTTCTTGCATGAATAGTTCCAGAGTTCATTTATTAATAACCCTGCATAAGCTATTTTTCTAGTGTACACTAGCAGAATATAAGGGAAGTGCTACAAAAACAGCTTTATTTTTTGTACGCTTGTTGGTTCTTAATTTAGTTTCAGCGAAAGAAGCCGTTTGCAGTAATAGTTTTGATTTAAGGAGAATAATAATGACAACGATGGCTGACCGTGATGGAGTCATCTGGTTTGACGGTAAATTAATGCCTTGGCGCGATGCAAAAGTTCATGTATTAACCCATACCTTACATTATAGTATGGGCGTGTTCGAAGGAATTCGGGCATACCAAACTGATAAAGGAACTGCTGTATTTCGTTTGCCCGAGCATACCCGTCGTTTATTTGATTCAGCGCATATTTTGAGCATGAAAATGCCCTATAGCAAAGAAGAAATTAACGCGGCTATTTGTGCAACAGTCAAGGAAAACAAGTTGGATGCTGCTTATATTCGTCCAATGGTGTTTTACGGAGCGGAAGGGATGGGCTTACGCGCCGATAACTTGCAAACACATGTGATTGTTGCAGCTTGGACATGGAATGCGTATTTAGGGGCAGAAGGTTTAGAGCGCGGAATTCGAGTCAGAACTTCGTCATTCAACCGTCATCATGTCAATATTGCGATGTGTAAAGCGAAAGCAAACGGTAATTACATGAATTCTATGTTAGCATTACAAGAAGCTTTAGCCTGTGGTTACGATGAAGCTTTATTGTTAGACCGTGAAGGTTATATCGCTGAAGGTAGTGCTGAAAACGTTTTCGTTGTTAGAGATGGCATCATTTATACCCCTGAATTAACATCAGCTTTAGCAGGGATTACCCGCGCAACCGTTATCGGTTTAGCCAAAGAATTGGGCTATGAAGTGCAAGAAAAACGGATTACTCGTGATGAAGTTTACATTGCAGATGAAGCTTTCTTTACAGGCACAGCGGCAGAAGTTACGCCTATTCGTGAATTAGACGGACGCGCCATCGGTTGCGGTAAACGCGGCCCTATCACTGAAGTTTTACAAAAAGCTTATTTTGATGTGGTGTATGGTCGCAGCTCTAAACATGCAGATTGGTTAAGCTTTGTTTAAAATGATAAGGTAAACCCCATTAAGCTTATGAATAGAAGAATTTGCACAGTGGGGTTATCATCTGTTTGTGTAAGGTTTTTGCATGAAATTATTGATTGATATAGGGAATAGCTGTTTAAAATGGGCAATGTTAGATAAACCGTTAACGATTGCGGACGCTTTGCCACAAGCGCGTATTCACTATCATCAATCGCCTCCCCTTGCTGAGCAGTTTAATGCCGCTTGGGGAAATCTGCCTTATCCCACTGGGGGTGTCTGGATTAGTAGCGTTGCCGCGCCGCAATTGCTTATCGACATTCAACAATGGACACAGCAACAATGGCAATTAATCCCCCATCGTGTACAAAGCAGTGCTTTTGCGGCGGGCGTGTATAATAGTTATGCGCAACCCGAACGATTAGGGGTTGACCGTTGGCTGGCGATGATTGGCGCGTATCAACAATTTAAAACTGCTTGCTGTATTGTGGATTGTGGAACAGCGGTCACAATTGACGTAATTAATACTCATGGACAACATCAAGGTGGTTTAATTAGCACCGGATTAACTAAAATGTTGCGTGCTTTGACGCACGAAACCGCTGAATTGGGACAATATGGCGCACACCTTAATCCTGTTGCCGCTTTGTCACCTACGCCGCTCTTGGCAAATCATAGTCAAGCTGCAATGCAACGCGGAATTGCTTATTCTGTGGTTGGCATGATTCACTATGTTTTGAACAATTTAGCGACAATACCGAATTTAATGCAAGGTGGAAATGCTTCCCCTGTATCCTGCGCCCCTTCCATACCTATCACTTTAGTGATGACTGGAGGCGATGCTGCAGTTTTATTACCTTTATTACAATATTCTTATCATTATATTCCTGATTTGGTGTTACGCGGTTTAGCGTATCTGTCCGCAGAAGGTGCTTAACTTCATGAAAACGTTTGTGGCATTACTCCTTTTGTTAAATATTGCGGTTTTCGCTTGGTTTCAACAATGGCTAACTTTTATTCCTTTTCAACCCGCAGATTTAATGCCAGCCGCGACCACGCCACCGCCTAGTAAATTGCCCTCTTTAGTGTTATTACGCGAGCAGCAACAAGCTGTTGCAGCAGCAGAGGCAGCAGCAAATACGCCTAAAACTGTGGAAAAAGTGGCAGAAAAGCCCGCCGATACTCAACCCACCAGTGCAACCGCAACGCCTGCAACCAGTGCTACACAGTTAGTCAATGCTTCAACACCGCCTGTTGCAGCGACTGTAGCAGCCAATAATGCGTCTTCGGTAAAAACGCCAGTCAATGTTAATGCTAGCGCATCAAATTTAACTGCGACAGCAACAACAGGTGATAAATCTGCTGTTGCAACAACTTCTCCAGATAAAACAAGCACGTCTGCTGCGACATCTACACCCAGCACAGCCCAAACCGCCAGTGCTTCAGCAAACAGTAAATCTACGAACGCATCAACAGCAAATTCAACAAACGTAGCCATTGCAACCGATGATAAAACCGCGAATGCTAAAGTAGAAAAAACTGAGAAAACTGAAAAAACGGCGATGACGACAACACAAACTCATCCAGAAACAGCACACACAGTTTTTGGTTTAGTGGGTAAAATCACTGACCGTTTAAGTAATGCCGTAGAAGATTTAAGCACAACGTCTCCTGCCGCATCAGATATGCCTAAAAAAGTGACAACGGCTAACAACACGACAACGAAAGAAAATAAAGAACAAGAAGCCAAAGAAACGGCGGCGACAGAGGCAAATAAAGAAAGCACTTTAAAAGCGGCTAACGCGGATAAAGGACAAGCATTAACAGCTAAAGCTGAAAAAAATCCAAATAATGAAGCGACAAATAAAACGGTTGGCTTAGAATCTGCAAGTGCTACGGAAAAACCTGAAGCTGCTGGGCAAGACAAAAATAAAACAGCAGCGGCAAATAAATCTAAAACAACGAATATCTGCTATTTAGCAGGTTATTTTGAGCAAAAAGAATTAGCGGATAGCGCGGCAACATGGTTTAATCAGCAACAACAACATAGCGCGAGTGTTGTACAACGAACGACAGAAATTGCACAAGGAACACAACTTTATTTAGCCGTCTTTGACAATTTAGAGGGCGTACAAAAAGCGAATAAAGTATTAACACAACAAGGTATTCAAGACCATTTTATTGTACAACAAGATAATCAGTACATTATCTCGTTAGGATTATATAAAGAAGCGGCAAGCCTTGAAAAACGGCAAAAAGAACTTAAAGCGAAAGGATATCCCAA
Source organism: uncultured Thiotrichaceae bacterium (assembly GCA_964555395.1). Classification (GTDB taxonomy): domain Bacteria; phylum Pseudomonadota; class Gammaproteobacteria; order Beggiatoales; family Beggiatoaceae; genus CAZKST01. The sequence continues at coordinate 23,895 of CAZKST010000006.1, forward strand.
TGTAAAAGCTGTACCTCATTATTTGAGTGCGGTGCGTTACTGGTTAAATATTCAATTGCCTTCTACCCAAAAAATAGTGATTGAGCGTTTTCAAAAAGCCTTTGCGAATATCACAACCCAAACTGTAGAATGCAGTTAATTCTGCATGATAGCTCATGAGGTAGGCATGTTTATAGTTGCTTTATTGAACCGCTTAACAATAAAAAACGAATCAAAAATGACATTAATGACTTTAAGCATTGTAAGATGGATTAAAATTGCCTAAAATGCCTAACACTTTAAGTTTTAATCTAAATCATCAGTTTTTCAAACTTATGAAGTTACTACACCATCCTAAACAATTAACAGAACGGTTAGCAAGTTAACGGGTTTTTTCCATGGCGGATAAGAATACAACAATTGTAGCGGTTGACGATAGCGCGACCTCCATTTCGCTCTATCAACACAGCGTACAGCCACTAGGCATTCAGTTTGTCGGCTTTAAATCTCCCGCCGATGCTTTCCCTTACCTGCAAGAAAATCGTCCTGCATTGATATTTTTAGACATTATTATGCCTGGAATGGATGGATTGACTTTTTTACGGCAGTTACGTCAACTCGCTTTGCAAAAAGACACCCCCGTTATTATGGTAACTTCTAAAGATTATGCCCAAGACCGTTATGTTGCACGGCAATTAGGCGCATTGGATTTTCTGATTAAGCCATTACGCTTTAAAGAAATTCGCGATTTAATTTACAAACATACTGATGTTACGCCGATTGAGATAGAGAAATCATGAGCACAGAATCACTCAACTATATTCGTTTTTGGGGAGTGCGTGGCTCATTTCCTGCCCCTTTCGGAAGCCACTTACGGGTAGGCGGCAATACTTCTTGTGTAGAAATTTGCGCCGATGGTCATTTACTGATTTGCGACGCAGGCTCAGGCATTATTCCCTTAGGTAATGCTTTAATGGGGCAAAAAGATATTCGTGAAGTGATGGTTATTTTAACCCATTACCATTGGGATCATATTTCAGGTTTACCTTTCTTCGTTCCTGCTTTTGTGCCGGGTTGGAAAGTGAATTTTTACGGCCCCGGTAACAGTGCTGAAGAAATTGAACAACGTATTTCAGGACAAATGCTTGACCCCTATTTCCCTGTAGAAGTAGAAACATGGTTAGCCAGTATTAATTATCGGGAATTAAAAGACGGGGTTTTAGAATACGGTCCTTTTAAAATTTGTCCTTATAACGTCCATCATCCAGGCAGCACTTTTGGCTATCGTATTCAAGTCCGTGGCAAAACGATTGTCTATGTCTCTGACAACGAATTAGCGTTTATTGACAAAAATATCGCAGACCGTCGCGAAGAATTAGACAGCCAAGAATTGCAATTGATTGAAGCGATGCAGCAAGAAGAGCGGATTAAAGCGATTGAAGACATTCAAGATGCGCATGTTTTTATTCATGACGCACAATATACGCCTGAAGATTACAATAAAAAACGCGGTTGGGGACATTCCTGTTATATTGAAACCGTTAATTTTGCCGCCGACGCAAATGTAAAACAACTGTATTTATTCCACGTTGACCCCAATTATAACGATAATAAAATTGAAGAATTACACCGTGCTTCAGTCAAAATTTTGCGTGAACGAAATTCCTCTATGCAATGTGATATTGCGCGAGAAGGCTTATTAATTGATTTAGATTTACTATAAACCGCTTCTTTTAACTAAGGAAGTTGCTCAAATACAATAAATTTCCTGCTACTATAATAAATTATGAGCTACGTCTTACGTTTGACTGAATCTTCCGCCTTAAATGTTGCTCTCAGTGGTAGCAAAGGGGCAAATGTGGCTTTTTTAAGTCAACAACATTTCCCTGTTCCAACAGGTTTTATTGTAACCTCAAAAGGCTATGAAAGTTTTATTCATAGTGGACGAGCGTTAATTGAACAAGTAAAACAGTGGGATTTTACCCACCCTGAGCAAATTTCACAGTTATCTGAACAATTACGCGCTGCATTAACAGAATTACCCCTGCCCTCCTCTCTAATCACACAAGTTTATGAAATGCTTGCAGAATACCCAGAGTCGCAAGTATTTGCAATTCGTTCCTCTTTATTAGTTGCGCAAAGTCCTGAAAGTGGCGGACAAGGTGAAACTTACTTAAATTTTGTGGGAGAAGATGCTGTTTTTGCAGGCATTCGCAACTGTTTTTTATCTTTGTGGAAAGAAAACGCCATTATTGAACGCCACCAGCGGGGGCTTGCTGACCATTTAGTAAGCACCGCAATTGTGATTCAACAATTGGTGAAAAATGATGTGATGGGATTAACTTTTACTTGTCATCCTCAAACAAGTGATTTGAATACATGGTTAATTCAAGCAAGTACTACGTCAAAGCATTTAAATCAAGCTATACACTGTGATTGTTGGACAGTCAACGCACAAAGTGGTGATATTATTGAATATCATCCTGCAAATGCTAATCAAACAGGCAATGAATTATTAAGTGCTGCACAATTAGTTTCAATTATCCAGTTAAGCCAAAATGTTGCAAAACTATACGATACGCCGCAAATTATTGATTGGGGTATTTCGCGAAATTTCCTTTATTTATTGCAAACTCGCCCTTTAGTTTAAAAACGCTTTTAAAGAAATGCTTTTTATGTATCTATTCCAAATTTTCTTTAAAATTTTGCATTAAACGCCGCAAATTAACAGATAACTTCTTTTGCCACGCAACATTTTGTAAACCGTGCAAAGTAATTGTGATTTTTAATTCTTTTATTTCCACGATATACATAATAAATTTCGTTAACATATTAATACCTGAACTGTTAACAAATTTTAGACTACGAATATCTAAAATTAAAGCATTAGGTTCTTGTTGCTCTGCTGCATATTTAAGCAAATTTAAAATAGGTTCATAAGCAATTGCGCCATTTAGCATTAATGAACCTTCTAAACTTAGAATGGCAGTTTCATGATTATAAACAACGTGATATTTATCATCCTTAATTTCATGCAACATATTTCTTTTCTCATTGTGCCTGTAAAGTGACCATAGTTGTAATAATGACCATAGGCGGCTGAGTATTTTGTGTGCAAAATTTCCAACCAAGCACTGCATCATAATCACAAATCATACTTAAAATTCCTAAACCTGAGCTGTGTTGATTTTCTAACTTCGCGCTATTACGCATAGTTTGTAGATAAAGCTCATGGGGGTCATGACTTAAAAGATATGTAATATAGTTTTGTAAAGCTTGCGCTTGTTGTTCAGTTGCATAATTAGTAACACTAAAAATAATTTTATCTGAATGCAATGATAAAATAATACGCGCTGTGCTTTCTTGAATTGGCAATTGTTCATCCTGAAACTTCATTGCATTTTCTAATAATTCATTCGCAATATATTTAACCGCATCTTTTAGGTTTTCTAATACAATTTCAGTTCCTTCTTCCAGTTTATAATTTTGTTTACTGACAAAAAACACTCTAAAATATTCCGCCATAAAATCCGCAGAAAGCCCATTATTTTCCCAGCGTTTTTTTAATGGCGCATCATTAGGAGAAAAACCAATTGTCAAATACTCCATTGCATAAGGTAGTTCTTCAATAAATTCTCCTAATACAAGGCAAGATGCGTTACGCTTTTCCATAAAAAGCTCTTCTGGTTTAACTTAAATTTAACGAGGGTTTAAAAACCTAAAAGCATTACGAGATAGAAGAAATGTTACCTGTTTTTGATGTCAGAAACATTTCAATACGATTGGAAAATAATTAAAATTTAGAAGTATAGCAAACGCACTTTAACTGGAGTGCAATCGCTTCAGCTATTGCCAGTGTTGCAACAGGTAAAACGCCGTTTAATCAAATATAGTAACCGCATTTTAAATTGATTAAGATGGAGTGCAATAGCTTTAGCTATTGCTTTTTAACCTTTTGATTGAACATTACTTTAGCGATTACGCTACTAGCAATAGCTGAAGCTATTGCACTCCAGTTACAGTGCGGTGACTATATGTGGACAAGTGCCGATAAACAGTTTTGATGGGCTTCCTATCGTCAGCCCATCCTACACGTCTTTTTATTCAACTGCATAATTTCTATATATAATACCTAAAATTGATAACGAACTTCTGCAAAACCTTCCCGTCCCGCTTTGGGATAATAATTAGGTTCACGTTGTTCTTGGTCAAAAAGATTGCGCACGCCTACCGCAAAATTCCAGCCTTGTTTTTGTAGAGCTTTATAACGTAGTGTCATATCAATATTGATACTGTCATCTATGGCTAAACTAGAAAAAGAATTGTTATAAGGCAGTTCCCAATTGGCTGTCCAATTAAGACGGGTATCTAAAAACCAACGATTTCCCAACAACCAATCATGACGCAAATAAATTTGATGGTGCGGATAATTGCCTACTTGTTCATCATCATCATTTTTTACGTCAACATAAGCATAATTTGCTAATAAACTAGATTTTCCATTGATTTTCCAACGGGTTTCTATTTCAAATCCTTGTCCATGATTTGTGCCTACATTGGCGTAGGTATAAACAGATTCTGAAAAATCACTAAAAACCCGCCGTTGAATTTTATCTTTGATAGTGTAAGTAAATAAATTCACCGTCGTGTATAAAGATTGATTAATTCTATAATCAAATCCTATTTCCCACGTCATATTCTTTTCAGCGGCTAAATTAGGATTACCAGTGACAATTCTATTCGCAGGGGTATACATTTCTATAAAAGAAGGGGCGCGAAAAGATTTACCAAAGAAAATTTTAGCCGTTAATTGAGGATGAGCTTGCCAAACTAACGCGGCACGGGGATTAATAGAACTTTCAAAATCTGAATAATGGTCATAACGTGCGCCCCACACAAATTGCCATGCGGGATCAAATGTCCAAGTATCTTGCAAAAAGATATAAGTATTTTGACGGATATTTTCAGGCAATAATCTTTTATCACTGGTTGCTTCTACATCAATGAGTTGTAAAGAGTTATTGTCTAACATTCCCAACCATGTCACCTCGTATAAATCATCATAAACATAGCCACTGCCTAAACGAATGAGATGATTTTGCAAACCATGATAAATGCCACTTAATTCAAAACGGGTTTGACGTTGATTAAAAGCATAATTTCCAAATAAACCATTTGGAAGATACTCCCCCGTTTCCGAAATACTGCCCGGACGATAAGTATAAGTATTTTCATATTGATTTTCGGCATTTTTGAAACTTAAAGAAGATTCTAATTCCCAATTTTGGGTAAAATGCGGATTTTTATAATTTAAAGCGACCTGATAAAAACTAATATCATAAGTTTCCTCAGGATTAATCACAAAAGCATTACCTAATGCCGAGCCAGCATCATAAGTGCGTTGCCCAGAGAAATTAAATTGCCAATATTTTTTATTAATAGACGTTGCAATATCTATATGTTTTCTTTGTAAATAAGCCCGCCCTGGGGCTAAACTTAAATTCGTTCCCGTCCGCTGGTCAAGCAAAGTTTGCGAATCTCCAATAACTTCCTCTTTATGACCATCAGTTTGAGAATAATCTAAACTAACAACCATATCCCAATCATTAACACGCTGCCCATGTAATGCCCACGCGCCATAGCTTTGAAAACTCCCCGCCCGCACGCCTACCTCTGTGCTTGAAGTCTCATTTTCACGCTGTTTATTGATTTGTTCCGCATGTTGCTTAGTAATAATATTCACAACACCAGAGACTGCATCAGCTCCATACAATGCAGAACCCGGTCCACGAATCACTTCAACTCGTTGAATTAACTGCACAGGCGGCGGCAGCCATCCACTGCGTGAACCATCCAAAATACTTTTGATAGGAATACCATTCAACATAACAAGCACTTCATTATTATTATCTGAATGCATTCCGCGAATATCATACTGCCCATTAAATCCCACTTGGGTCAAAGAAATATGCAAACCGGGTACAATTTCTAAGATTTCATCTAAAGAGCGAGCCCCCATCGCTTCAATATCTTGAGCAGTCATTACCGTAATAGAAGCAGGAGCAGAATCAGTACTTTGTTCAACGCCCGAAGCCAATGTCACCGTATTTTGAGTCACTAACCCATCAAACACATCAAACACATCTTCTAACTTAACCTCAACCTCTCCTAACTCTTGCAAACCTAAATCTAACAAATTATCTAAACGCTTTTCTTTTTCTTCTGAAATTTCCACCGCAAAAATAGGAGTAGATAGCACAAATAAGCCACACAAAAACCACTGTTGAAATTTCATTTTGTCCTCCTTACCGCTCAACTTTCAATGCTATTCGGACTAAATTAGCATCAGCTTTTAACCCAGCAGTTTCTATTGCCTTCAGGTTTAGCAACAAGCGGATTTTTCCCTCATAAGGAAAAAACTGAACCATTCCTCCTTGTTCAATAAAATTATCAATATCACTCACCGTTAAAACAGCCTTCATTTTTAAAGCAGGTAACAAAGTTGCAATTTGGTCTTTAGCCGATTCACTGATAAATAAAATATGACACGAATCTTTTTCAGTAAATTGTCTATTGTCTTTAATAACCACTGGCAAGTTTTGCAAAGTTTGACGATTTTGAATGACATATTCCAAATTTTTGCCAAAAGGATTAATGCCTAAAATACAAATTTCAAACGTCTTACTCTGAGAAAATACGGCTGCTGACCAATGAATAAAATTGCCTAAGTTAAATAAATAAACAGATTTAATTTCATATTCTTCTGCTGCCCCAACGGCATAACTTGAATTTGGAAAAACTCCCATCAAAATAACGTAGCAACTGATAATCCATTGCCCACAATATTTAAAGAACATGTTTCCTCACTTTATTTATTTTTAACAAAGAATTATTGATTTTAAAATGAAAATGTTTATAGACAAAGTTACATTTTAATTTGGATAATAGACGTGATTATTATCGAATCCTTCAAGATATTTTATTGATTATAAAACATCTTGTTTTAGTTGCGTAATCCATTGCAGATTAACGCACAATTGTATACAAAAGAAATTCTAACACGCAGTCAAGCATTAATAAATTTTAATCTTAATAAATAAACTATCTTTAGAATAATTCTATTAAAATCCACAATTAATAAGGTTTTTACAAATTACTGAAATGTATAAATAACTCATGAATAAAACTTTTTTTCAACGCTACAAACATATTTATTTCAGCTTAATTCTATTCATAATTATTGATTTAGGCACATTAGTTCCTAACTTATTAATTTCTAATCACTTAAAAAATGATACTTTAGGAATTAATTTAGCGGGCAGACAAAGAATGTTGTCACAACGTTTAATCAAAACTTTGTTACAACTCCGTTACGCGCAAGAACACGGACAAGATTTAATCCCAATCCTGACAGAATTTAGAAAAGTCTATTTTTTATTTGACCAAACGCTAATTGCTTTTTTGAATGGTGGAATCACACAAGATGCTAATAATAACACAGTTTATTTAGCAGCCATTCCCAGTTCAAACGAACATGCACAAAATGCGCTACAAACGACCCAAATTTTCTGGTCGCCATATAAACAATATTTACAACCCATTTTAGAAAATAAATTTAATCCCACGGAACTCAATCAAGCCATTCAATATGCAAATCAGTTCAATTTGGATATTTTAGAATTGATGAATGCTTTAACTATTTCTTTAGAACAAGTTGCAAATAGTAAAGCTTTTGCAATTCAGTTAATCCAAACGATTGGTATTGTTTTAGTTACCCTAAATTTTTTCTTCCTTATTTTTCATGTTATTTCTCATTTAAAACAAAAAGAAGAAGAGATTCGCCGATTACAACATCCTCCCCCTCAATCATAAAACAATAAAAATTATTGCTCTTAATAATTCCTTAATAATTAGCTTTGCATAATAAAGTATTGCTTAATTTTTTAGAAGATAAATCCATTATTGATTTAAAAACAAAACAGCTCACTTAAAAGTATTTAATGCCATTTTAAGGCGATTTTTATTGCAAAATGTGGAGCTGTTTGTAAAAAGTAAAAAAATTAATCTATTTAAACAGCGCATAAAATATACCATAACAAAACAAAAAAATGCGATTTAGTAAAGAAAATAGATTAAAAAAGAATAATTGTTTTTCTCTATAAATTTGGTAGTATTTAAATCATATAAATGCTTTAAAGATACATACTCTGCGAGCATATATAAAGGAAATTATAATGGGAGCTTTAATTAAAACTGTGATTCTAACAGTTGTATTAATTCCTGTTTATAGTATTGATGGTATTTGTAGTTAATACTATTGTCATTAAAGAAAATGCAAAAAAATCATGATATGATTTACACAGCATTTCATTTCCAGTAATGATGCGTTCAAAAAACCATAAAGTTTTTTGCTTTAAAAACTTTAAATTTTTTCAATTAAACCTTAAGGAAATTATAATGAAAACTTTAATTAAAACCACTGTTTTAGTTGTTGCTTTATCTGCTGTATATGGTACAACTGCTTTTGCTGAAGAAGCAACAAAAACAGAAGCTGCTAAAACGGCTGTTGAACACCACGCAAAAGAAGCTGTTAAACCAGAACACAAAGAAATGGCAGGAAAAGCTGAGCATCATGCAAAAGAAGCT
>CAZKST010000007.1:0-443 GCA_964555395.1 uncultured Thiotrichaceae bacterium
ACCTCCCATTTATCATCATCTTGTACATCAAAATAAAAAGCAGGTATGGGTAATTGAAGTAAGATAGATTCAATTAAAAGACTATTCTTAACATCATCCCATAAATCAGGACGACGTTGATAATCAGCATAAAATGAAATCTCGTCATATCTCAGTCTTTTTATAATAGAATCTAAGCTTTGTTGTTTAATTTCAATCTTAATTGCTTTTGGGTCAAAAGGCGTTGTTACTTCATTACCTTTTTCCTCTAATTCAGTTTCAACATTTATATCAAATGTAGTATCTTGATTTTCTGGTTCTTGTTTAAGTGTTGTCATAATTTAAATTCAAAATTTATTGTTAATGATTTAGCCTACAGATTATCTATTTTATTATTAAAATAAGTTACAATCCAGAGTTAGTCTAAAAAATTAAAATAATATACTATCAAATATAATCACAAA
>CAZKST010000007.1:453-31012 GCA_964555395.1 uncultured Thiotrichaceae bacterium
GAAAAAGCACCTACAGCGATGTAATGCTTTATGCTATTTTTCAGTAGTTAAAATTTCATTTAATCAACCTCACACCATGCTAAACCGCCTCGCCGCTAAACTAATTCGTTTTTATCAAAAATACATCTCGCCGCATAAAGGTTTTCGCTGTGCTTATGCAGTAAAACATCAAGATTTATCTTGCTCTGAATATGCACGCGTTACTTTATTACAAACAAGTTTCTTTAAAAGTCTTGCTTTAATTCGTCATCGTTTTCATGATTGTAAATTAGCCGCTGCAATGTTAAATGAAGAAAGAGAAAAAAAGCGTAATAAATATTGTTCTAATGCTTCTACATGTAATTGTGCAGATGTGCCAGAGGTTGGTTGCGATAATTGTAATATAGGCGATATAGCTAAGTGCGATTCATGCACTTAGCTATTAATCAAACTTTTAAAAACTTAAACAATTATTGCACACCGGGGAAAGAAGTGACGTATTGAATTTTTAAATCGGGAAAGCTTTCTACAAATTGAATTGTAAAATCAGGAAAACTTTCTACCATTTGCCATTGTCCGCAATTGTCGGGGAAAGATTCAACTAATTGCACTTTTATATCAGGAAAGGAAGTGACAACTTGCACTTTTATATCTGCAAATCCCGTTACAACTTTAACTTTTCCTTTGAGGGATTTAAGTCCATAACTACATCCTACTTTATTAAATTTGTCTTTATCATCAGCAAAAGCAGGTTGCATTAAATAGCTTGCAAGAACGAGTAAGGTGAGTAAGTATTTCATGGTGTTTATCTTCTTTAGGATAAAAATAACGTAGTTGTTTTAAAGTTTAATTTAAACGAAAATAAAAGTAAGCATAAAAATTATAGATTAAATTTTAACATTTTTAAAATAGCACTTTCCCCCTGCCTTATTTTTAATATTTCTCTGTTTTCCCCGCACTGCAACAATAAATTGCAGAAATCCGCACAATAGCAATACCATTTTTAGCAATTGATGATACTATTTTCTAACAATATCCTGCACATTAATACGCTAAATTTAAAATTAACACTTTAAAAACATTCTAAAAGTTGCAACAACACATGAAAACTCCTGAATACATTTCTCATACCTTACCTAAACGCGGCAGACGAATTCATTTTGTTGGGATTGGTGGCGCAGGCATGGGCGGCATTGCTGAAGTCATGCACCGCTTGGGCTATGCGGTCACAGGTTCTGACCTTGCAAAAAATGCGATGACGCGCCGTTTAAGTGAATTAGGCATTAAAATCTATACGGGACACGCCGCTGAGCATGTGTATGGTTGCGATGTGGTGGTCACTTCTAGCGCAGTTAATAGTCAAAATCCTGAAGTACAGGCGGCTAAACAGCGGCATATTGCTGTTATTCCACGCGCTGAAATGTTGGGCGAGTTAATGCGTTTTCGTCAAGGGATTGCGGTCGCGGGGACGCATGGCAAAACGACAACCACGAGCTTAATCACTAGTTTACTGGCGGCGGGCAATTTAGACCCCACTTTTGTGATTGGCGGTTTATTAAACAGTGCGGGTACACATGCAAGTTTAGGTTCGGGGCAATATTTAGTTGCTGAAGCAGATGAAAGTGATGCGTCGTTTTTGTATTTGCAACCCGTGATGGCGGTCGTTACCAATATCGACGCTGACCACATGGATACTTATGACCAAGATTTTGAGCAATTAAAGCGCACTTTCTTGAAGTTTTTGCAGAAATTGCCGTTTTATGGTTTAGCGGTGGTTTGTGAAGATGATTCTGTTATTCAAAGTATTTTGCCACAATTGAGCAAGCCTATTTTGCGCTATGGGTTTGCAGAAACGGCAGATATTCGCGCTACAAATGTGCATTATCATGAGGGACGCAGTCAATTTTCCGTGTTGCGCGATGGCACGCATTGGTTATCTGTCAGTTTAAATTTACCCGGTCAGCATAATGTGCTCAATGCGCTTGCTGCCATTGCGATTGCTAGCGAGGTCGGTGTACCTGAAGCGACAATTTGTCAAGCTTTATCGCAATTTAGCGGCATTAATCGGCGTTTACAAAAGCAAACTTTGCAAACCGCTAAAGGCGAAATTTTATTTTTTGATGATTATGGGCATCATCCGCGTGAAATTGCCGCCGTTTTTCAATCTTTGCGCAGTGGTTGGCAAGGTCGGCGTTTAGTCACAGTTTTTCAACCGCATCGTTATAGCCGCACCCGCGATTTATTCAATGATTTTGTGGAAATTTTGGGTGAAACGGATGAGTTATTTTTATTAGATGTTTATCCCGCTGGCGAAAGTCCAATTGCAGGCGCAGATGGTAAAGCTTTAGTTGAAGCCATTCAAAAACAAGGTAAAGTGAAAGTCAATTTTGTGCAAGATATTGAGCAATTGCCGCATTTATTGCAAAGCAAATTACAAGACCGTGATTTATTATTGACTTTAGGTGCGGGCAATATTGGACGTTTAGCAATGACTTTACCGACTTTTTTATCTGTTGCTTAATACGTTTTAAAGAAAGGAGTTAAACATGGCATGTAGTTGTGATAAATCCTGTGAGTTAGAATCTTTAAAGCAAAACCAAAGCAAAACGCTGGTTTTAGTGATGTGGCTCAATATTGTGTTGTTCTTTGTAGAATTAACTGTCGGTATTTTAGCGCAATCAACGGCTTTATTAGCCGATTCTTTAGATAATTTAGGCGATGCTTTAACGTATGCTTTAAGTTTATATGCCGTTTATCGCGGTGCGCGCACTAAAGCATGGGTTGCTTTATTTAAAGGCGGTTTGATTTTTTTAGCAGCGGTATTTGTGTGTTTTGAAGTGTTCGCTAAATTAATGTCGCCTGTATTACCTTCTTCAAGTGCAATGAGCATTATGAGTTTAATTGCTTTAGCAACTAATGGTTATGTGTTGTATTTATTAACACGACATAAAAATGATGACATCAATATGAATTCAGTGTGGCAGTGCTCGCGCAATGATTTAATGTCTAATTCTTCGGTATTAATTGCCGCTTTTGGGGTTTGGATGTTTAATTCTGGTGTGCCCGATATTATAGTGGGTGTAGCTTTAATTGTGTTGTTTTTCTGGTCATCTGCAACTGTGTTATTGAAAGCGATTGAGCAATTAAAAGTTTTACCACCAGATGAATTAGAAATACCCGCCGCTGCGATTCAAGTTGTGCCTGAGCAAAAGAGTGCAACGATAACTTTAGTTTCTTTAGAGCCTTTAAAGAAAAAATCTTCTTAATTTTTTGCTTTTTTAAATACCGATGATAAATGTTTCTTCTCCTTTTGATTTAACTGGGTTGCGTGGACAATTACGCGCAGATATTAAGTTGTCACAGTACACGACTTGGCGTGTAGGCGGTTGTGCAGATTGGTTTTATGAGCCTGCGGATGTGGCGGATGTCTTGGCTTTTTTGCCGCGTGTACCGCTGGATATGCCAATTTTATGGTTAGGATTGGGTAGTAATTTGTTAGTGCGTGATGGTGGCGTGCGGGGCGTTGTCATTTTAACTTCAGGTTTATTAAATGAAATTACTTGGATAAATGAGAAATCTCTGCGGGTAGAAGCGGGCGTAAGTTGTGCGAAAGTGGCACGTTTAACCGCAAAAGAAAAACTGAAAAATGCGGAATTTCTCGCAGGCATTCCGGGCACTGTCGGCGGGGCGTTGCGCATGAATGCGGGCGCGTGGGGCGGGGAAACGTGGCGAATTATCACTCATGTTGAAACGGTCAATCGGCAAGGTATCGTTAAACAACAGGAAAAACAGGCATTTGAAGTAGGATATCGCCATGTGCAATTAGCGCAAGATGAGTGGTTTTTATCTGCCACTTTGCAGTTGGAAGAAAATCCGCTGGGCGATGGGTTGGATAAAATCCGCGATTTGTTACGCGAGCGCGGCGAAAAACAGCCGCTCGGTTTGCCGAGTTGTGGTTCTGTGTTTCGTAATCCGCCGCAAGATTTTGCAGCGCGTTTAATTGAGCAAGCGGGTTGGAAAGGTAAAAGTATTGGTGATGCGTATGTGTCGGAGAAACATGCAAATTTTATTATCAATCGCAAAGCTGCCCGTGCACAAGATATTGAGCAATTAATTGAGCAAATTCGTGAATCCGTCGCGGAAAAATTTGGGGTTTGGTTAATTCCCGAAGTAAAAGTGATTGGGGAAAGTCTTTAATTGTCTGAACCTTAATTTACTTAATTTGTACAATTAACATAATTAAGAAACATTAAAAAATGAAGTTAATTGTGTAATTTGTGGTTTAGATTTTCTTTAATAGGTTTAATTATGTCAGTTCAAGCATTTGGTAAAGTCGCTGTTTTAATCGGTGGCACTTCAGCAGAAAGAGAAGTTTCTTTAATCAGTGGTAATGCTGTTTTACAAGCTTTGTTAAGAAAAGGGGTAAATGCTGTTGGAATTGATACCCGTGATTATTCTATTCATCAGTTGATAGAACAACAGTTTGACCGTGTGTTTATTGTGTTACATGGACGTGGCGGCGAAGATGGCACAATTCAGGGCGTGTTAACGCATTTAGGCTTGCCATATACGGGCAGTCGGGTGTTAGCTTCGGCGTTGGGCATGGATAAATTGCGCACTAAACAAGTGTGGTTAGCCAATGGTTTACCTACACCCGCTTATCGTGTATTGACCGCGCAAAGTGATTGGGCGCAGGTGGTGGCGGAGTTGGGGTTGCCGTTGATGGTTAAACCCGTGTTAGAAGGTTCAAGTGTCGGGATTTCTAAAGTCGCCCGTGTTGAAGATTTAGCGGGCGCGTGGGAAAAAGCGGCACAGTGTCAATCGCCTGTGATTGCTGAGCAATTTATTACAGGGGAAGAATTTACGGTTGCGGTGTTGGGGGAAACTGTGTTGCCGCCGATTCGTTTAGAAACGCCGCGTACATTTTATGATTATGAAGCAAAATATAGTGATGATACCGAAACGCGCTATATTTGCCCATGCGGTTTGCCGACCGATTTAGAAGAAGCAATGAAAAAAACGGTGTTAAACGCTTTTCAAGCGGTGGGTGCAGTGGGTTGGGGACGCATTGATTTAATGCGTGATGCACAGGGACAAATTTGGTTGCTAGAAATCAATACCGTGCCTGGCATGACTTCTCACAGTTTAGTACCGATGGCGGCAAAAGTGGCTGGCATAGAATTTGATGATTTAGTGTTAAAAATTTTAGAAAGTGCCTATTAAGCGAAATGAATAATATTTAATTACAAGCGACTATGAGGCTAAAGACAGTTTTTTGGCAGGTCTGTGAATGCTTAAGCTATTTAACAATAAAACCGCTAAAAGATTTATGAAAAAGTCTTGTGTACTTTAGCCCATAGAAATTTTAAAATTTAAAATATTTCTTCAAAAAACCAACGCTTAGTTTTTAAAGCATTATACTGAATTAACCCTTTGTCTCTTCTATTATTTAGAAGGCACGTTATTATTAACATGTTATTTAAACTCGCGATTGCTCCCTCTTCTGTGTCTCTGCCTAAAAATGCAGGACGGCGGTCGTTTAATACTTCTCCAAAAAATAACGCATTATTTTCGTGGAAACAGTTAAAAAATCGCTTAATTCTTGGCATACTAATCATACTTTTTAGTGCAGTAGCGGTTTGGTTACTGAATCCTCAACATCTCCCCATCGTCACAATCCGTGTCGAAGGCAGTGTGAGAACAGATGCCGTTCAATTACAATCCTTGTTAGCGCAGTATAGCCAACAAGGATTTTTGTATGTCTCATTATCCGAAATTGAAACTACTTTAACCAAGCAATTACCTTGGATTAAAACTGTGTCGGTAGGACGACAATTTCCTGACACATTGGTAGTTAAAATCGTAGAGCATCAACCTATTGCCTATTGGCAACAAGTAGGTTGGGTCACTGCTGATGCACATTTCATCGTTATTGATAGCATTTCTCAACCTAGCGCAGGTGTGGAGTTTACTCCAATGAATACGGCGCAGGAGACGGTTGTGTCTAATTTAGACAGTTCAATACCGCCAACCTCAATAGAAGCGGATGCTAAATTGCCTCGTTTAGTGGGTGTGCAAACACAAGCTGAAGCAATTGTGCAACGTTTTCGCTCTTTGCAAACTCTGCTGACGGCGGCAGGGTTGGAGATGGTTGAATTTGGATGTAATCGCCGTTTAGCGTGTTATGCCCAGTTGACATCGGGTGTACGTTTATTACTAGGTAAAAAACTCCCCAACTCTTTGGCAGAACAACAGGATAATGAACAGATGTTGCAACGTGGTTTAAACCTCTATCGTCAGATGATGAACGCACAAACCGCCACTATTAAACATATCGATCTGCGTCACACCAATGGCATTGTGGTGCGATTGGCTACGGCAGAGTGAGGAGTTTATGGCAAAAGATAAAAATTTAATTGTCGGTTTGGATATTGGCACGTCTAAAGTCGTGGCAATCGTCGGCGAAATTGCGACTGACAGTGATGAAGTAGAAATTATTGGCATTGGTCAACATCCTTCGCGTGGTTTAAAAAAAGGGGTGGTGGTCAATATTGAGTCGACTGTCCATTCTATTCAACGCGCAGTTGAAGAAGCTGAATTGATGTCAGGCTGTGAAATTCATTCGGTTTATACTGGGATTGCGGGCAGTCATATTCGCAGTATGAATTCTCATGGGATTGTGGCAATCCGTGATAAAGAAGTGAATCAAGATGACCTTGACCGTGTAATTGATGCAGCGCGAGCGGTAGCAATTCCAGCCGACCAGAAAATTATTCATGTTTTACCGCAAGAGTATGTAATTGATAATCAAGAAGGTATTCGTGAGCCTATTGGGATGTCAGGCGTGCGCTTAGAAGCTAAAGTGCATTTAGTCACTGGGGCTTTTAGTGCAGCGCAAAATATTATTAAATGTGTGCGGATGTGCGGCTTAGAAGTAGATGATATTATTTTAGAACAACTTGCCTCAAGCGAATCGGTTTTAACCGCTGATGAAAAAGAGCTAGGTGTGTGTTTAGTCGATATTGGCGGCGGCACAACGGATATTGCTATTTTTACGGAAGGGGCGATTCGTTACACGGCGGTCATTCCAATTGCGGGCGACCAAGTGACTAATGATATTGCTGTTGCAATGCGTACACCGACCCAATATGCAGAAGATATTAAAATTAAATATGCTTGTGCATTGCCACATTTAGCCAGTCCCGATGAAATGATTGAAGTGCCCAGTGTCGGCGCACGTCCGCCCCGTTATTTATCACGGCAAACTTTGGCGGATGTAGTAGAGCCGCGTTATGAAGAATTATTAACGTTGGTACAGGCTGTGCTACGTCGAAGTGGGTATGAAGACCTGATTGCGGCGGGGGTTGTGTTAACGGGTGGCAGTTCCAAAATGGAAGGTGTGGTGGAATTAGCTGAACGGGTTTTCCATGTGCCAGTACGCATTGGTTATCCTAAATATGTTTCTGGTTTAGTGGATGTCGTACGCAATCCTATTCATGCAACGGGTGTCGGTTTGTTGTTATTTGGACATAAGCATCGCAATGAGCGGGGCAGTGATATGACAGCACGCCATGAAAATGGCTTTAAAAATTTATTCGGCAGAATGCGGAGTTGGTTTCAAGGTAATTTTTAGAATTCCCCTTTTTGAAACTTTGCTAATTTGCGTAATGTTTGATAATGTTAGATTAAATCAATCATGTTAAGCGATACAACATCACTGTTGATGGTGGACACTTAACCGAGTGACTCTACAGCGAATGTGTATTAATACGGTGGTCTATTGCGAACAATAGACTAAGTTATTACCCCTCAAACCCTGTGAACCTGCACTCGGGAATATGTTGTTAGGCGGATTAATGGGCAATAGATGCAAGCGCATTTATTCCACCCAGAACAGAAATTCCTTTAGGAAAATTTTTAAGAATCATGTAGTGCGGGTAACGCATAGGAGGTTTCAACGTGTTTGAACTCATGGATACTTACAGCCAAAATGCTGTTATTAAAGTGATTGGTGTGGGCGGCGGCGGCAGTAACGCTGTTGAACACATGTTAACGGGAAACATTGAAGGGGTTGACTTTATTTGTGCAAACACAGATGCACAGGCGTTGCGTAACTCCTCAGCTCGCACCATTTTACAATTGGGCACTGATTTAACCAAAGGGTTAGGTGCGGGTGCAAATCCTGAAATTGGTCAACAAGCAGCTTTAGAAGACCGTGAACGGGTAATGGCATTATTAGAAGGGACTGACATGGTTTTTATCACTGCTGGTATGGGCGGTGGTACAGGCACAGGCGCAGCCCCCATTATTGCCCAAATTGCAAAAGAATTGGGTGTATTAACCGTTGCGGTGGTGACCCGTCCTTTCCCATTTGAAGGGCGCAAACGCGGCACAATTGCTGACCAAGGGATTTTAGAACTCAGTCAGCATGTGGATTCTTTAATCGTTATTCCTAACGAAAAATTATTAAGCGTGTTAGGACGTGATACTTCCTTGTTAGATGCTTTTAAAGCTGCTAATGACGTGTTATACAGCGCAGTACAAGGGATTTCCGAATTAATTACCCGCCCTGGTTTAATTAACGTTGACTTTGCCGACGTTACCACTGTTATGCAAGATAAAGGCATGGCGATGATGGGTACAGGACGGGCTAAAGGCGAAAATCGGGCGCGTAAAGCCGCGATTGAAGCGATTTCTAGCCCATTGTTAGAAAATATTGATTTATCGGGCGCAAAAGGCTTATTAGTCAATTTAACCGCTGGTTTAGATTTAACTATCGGTGAATTTGAAGAAATGGGCGATGTATTAGAAGAATTTGCTTCTGAAAATGCGACTGTAGTCGTAGGGACAGCTTTAGACCCAGAAATGCGTGACGAAGTCCGTGTGACTGTCATTGCAACAGGCGTGGGTTTAGCCAATGCGGCTGAAGTACCGCGTGAACGTTTTGAGCCGCGTGAGCGCGAGCGTGAACGTCCAGCAGTACGCACGCCTGTTAAAAATGAAAAAGTCATGTCCGCCGCGCCCGCTGTCAATCAAGCAAAAGCACGCGTAGTTGATTATAAAGACTATGAAAAACCAGCGGTCACACGCTTACATGACCGTGTTGCGCCTGCGCAACCGCAAAAAACGTCTATTTCCAGCCGTGATGAAAGCATTGGCGCGATAGAAAAAGAAGAAGTGCAAGATAAATATCAAATTTTAGACATTCCTGCTTTTTTAAGACGACAAGCAGATTAATAAAAAAGTCTTTCCCCCTCTCTCATTCCCACGTTTTAGCGTGGGAATGTCTTTTTAGCCTTTTTGCCTTAAATTCTTTTTTTCCTTGTAAAAGTTTTAGTGGCTTTCTTGTTGTATAAATACATCAAGTGTTACCTCTTGACAACAATCTCTAATAAGATTACAACATCAAATATAATTTTGACGTAACGTCAAAAAGTCAGTGCTTCTCTATACTGCAGCTTTGGCTTGTTCTTTGTATTGCTACACAATAGCACTGATTTTTTGAAATTTTTGATTGCAACAACCCACATAGACAATCTTAAACGAGAGTGAATACTCTTAAATTTATCCCATCGTCAGCCCATTCGCTTGCAGGGAGAGGAAAACGATAATGATAAAACAGCGCACTTTAAAAAATTTGATTCGCGCAACAGGTGTTGGTTTACATTCAGGCGAAAAAGTTTTACTCACCTTACGACCTGCCCCGCCTGATAGTGGTATTATTTTTCGTCGCATTGATTTAAATCCACCCGTAGAAATTCGTGCTCATGCGCAAAATGTGGGGGATACGCGTTTATCAACAACGCTCGTTAATGGCGATATTAAAGTTGCAACAGTAGAACATTTATTGTCTGCGCTTGCAGGCTTAGGCATTGATAATGCCTACATTGATGTTAGTGCAGCGGAAGTGCCGATTATGGACGGCAGTGCCAGTCCTTTTGTATTTTTAATTCAATCGGCGGGGATTGAAGAGCAAAACGTGCCGAAAAAATATTTACGCATTAAACGTACTGTACAAATTCAAGAAGGTGATAAATGGGCGCGGCTTGAGCCTTTTAATGGTTTTAAAATCAATTTGCGCATTGATTTTAATCATCCTGTCTTTAAGCGGACGAATCAAGTTGTAGAAATGGATTTTGCGGATACTTCTTTTATCAAAGAAATTAGCCGTGCGCGGACATTTGGTTTTAAACATGAAATCGAATTATTGCGCGAAAATAAATTAGCATTAGGTGGCAGTTTAGATAACGCGATTGTGGTTGATGATTATCGGATTTTAAATGAAGATGGTTTGCGTTATGAAGATGAATTTGTGCGCCATAAAGTGTTAGACGCAATCGGCGATATTTATTTATTAGGTTATCCTTTGCTGGGAACTTTTAGCGGTTATAAATCAGGTCATGCGTTAAATAATCAGTTATTACGCGCTTTATTAGTAGAGCAAAATGCGTGGGAAATTGTAACTTTTGATAATCCACAAACCCAAGCAACAATGCCCCATTTGGGTTATTTGCAACCTGCGATTAGTGCTTAAAGAAGATATTAATAATTGCTAATATATTAAACTGTTTTATTGTTTTTAAACTATGCTTGCCCTCAAAATAGCAGTATCTAGTTAATTATTTTCTATAATTACTTGATGGAATATTAAAGAAACCTATTGAGGACACAGCAAATGAAGACAAATGTAGGAACAACAGATAAAATTGTTCGTGTGATTATTGGTGTCGCTATGCTTGCAGCAGGGGCTTATTATCATAGCTGGTTTGGTTTAATTGGCTTAGTCCCCCTAGCCACTGCCGCGTTAGGATTTTGTCCACCGTATGCGTTATTAGGCATTGATACAACTTGTAAAAAACCTTAATAAATACAAATAGTATTCTTAAATTAGCGGTTGATTTAATTGGATTCTTATTTGGTGAAGTGTCTAATCCGAATTTGGCAAGTAATTTTTTAAAACACAACGGCTTGTATCAGGTCTGCTAGTCCTTCGAGGACTGGCAGACCTTTGTACCCGTTCAAATAAACAGACCTGCTAGGTTTTCAAAACCTAGCAGGTCTTTTTTGTTTAAGCCAATTTCGGCAAAACACCCGCTAATTCAGGTGGTAATTCTGCTTCAACCGTTAAAAACAACTCACAATCTGGCAAATTAATAATCAATTTTTCCGAATGCAAAAATAAACGCTTCAAACCTAATGCTGCCATTTGCTGGTTAAATACCGCATCCCCATATTTTTCATCCCCCGCAACAGGATGTTGCACCGACAAACTATGCACCCGA
The DNA here is from genome assembly GCA_964555395.1 of uncultured Thiotrichaceae bacterium. Lineage (GTDB taxonomy): Bacteria > Pseudomonadota > Gammaproteobacteria > Beggiatoales > Beggiatoaceae > CAZKST01. Next base: position 11,715 of record CAZKST010000007.1, read on the forward strand.
ATTTGATGCGTGCGCCCCGTCACTGGCTCAACCCGCACCAAAGTTGCATTGCTAAAAGTCTGCTCAATGTTAAATCGACTAATCGCCTCTTTCCCGTCTTGACTAATACGCACCATTCGCTCGCCCGAGGACAGGGTATTTTTTAACAAAGGCGCGTTGATTTCTTTACATTTAGGCGACCAGCGACCTTTAACTAAAGCTAAATATTGCTTTTGAATGCCGCCCGTTTTATCTAACCGCAATTGCTCGTGTAAACGCCGTAACAAACTCGATTTTTTAGCAATCATTAAACAGCCCGAGGTGTCGCGGTCTAAACGATGCACCAATTCCAAAAACGGTGCGGTTGGATAAATAGCGCGCAATCCTTCAATCACACCGTAATTCACCCCACTACCGCCATGCACCGCCATGCCTGCGGGTTTATTGAGCACAATTAAGCCTTTATCCTCGTACAAAATCGCGGCGCGCAACTGCTCCAATGCACGACTTGAAGGCGTTGCAGGTGGTGGACTTTCGGCATCTTTAACGGGCGGAATGCGAACGCTATCGCCTGCTTGCAACCGATAAGTCGGTTTTACCCGCCCTTTATTGACGCGCACCTCACCGCCGCGCAAAATTCTATACACCACACTACGCGGCACATGATGAAAATAAGTATGTAAAAAATTATCAATCCGTTGACCTGCCTGCTCGGCAGAAATTTCTAAATAAGTGACTTGCGAAAATGTGGACATCGTGGTATTTCAATCCATACGCCTAAAACTCTAAATTGAGAAAAATAGGCGGGTTGTAATTAAAAGCGTGATAAACAACTTTTTATCGCTATAATAGGATTCCATTCACCAACTCCATGAAGCGTGCGGCAGCCGCAATTGCCTCTAGCAGGTAAAAATAAAAGCAATCCATACATAGAGTAAAGCTCCAGATTCGCAGCAGTTGCCCCCGCAATTCAAGAAGGTGAGAGGGAATGAACCATCGTTAGTTTAAGCGACGCTTGAGAAATAGTAAAAGTATCTGTTTGATAAAACAGCGATTTAACATTAAAAATTGCGTCTTCTATCTATAAAGACGTTTTTTATACAAAAAAGAAACTCTTTACTAAGGCAAGCAAACGTTAAGTAAACTATGGTAGCAAAGGAAAAAATCCTTGCAAAGTCTAATACACCACCATAGTTCACCCTTATTTTAAGAGCTAAACCCATAATCTTAAATTCCCGAATTCTCTATAGAATATATGAATTACCTCTCATCTCCAGTGTTAGTGACGCTCTGCTACATCGCTATAGAGCGCGAAAACGCTTGATACTCTCTACAAAACGTTTTGTATGACTGGAGAACGACAGACGGTTGCACGTTGTAACGTCAAAACCATTAAGTTAAAGATGTTTGTAGGGTGGAATAGCGAAGCGTATTCCACCATGAAACGCCGCAAAAGCGGCGCAAAAACAGATGATAAAGCAAACGGTGGAATACGGCTTGCGCCTATTCCACCCTACATTTGTGCTTAACTTGATGGCAGTGACGTTGTAACGTGCCCTAGCATGAATTTAGACAAGGTATTATGACAATGAAAAGAATTTTGATTAACGCCACTCAGCCTGAAGAGTTGCGCGTTGCATTAGTCGAAGGACAAAAGCTGTATAATTTTGATATTGAAACTGCCAACCGCAAACAACTGAAAGCAAACATTTACAAAGGACGCATTACCCGTCTTGAACCCAGTTTAGAAGCTGCCTTCGTTGATTATGGCGCAGAGCGTCATGGTTTTTTACCCCTTAAAGATATTTCGCGCAGTTATTTCCAAATTCGCTCCCGCGATGGCAATCCTGAGCCTACGCCTAAACATGGGCATTTTAATATTCGCGAAGTGTTAAAAGAAGGACAAGAATTATTAATTCAAGTGGATAAAGAAGAGCGCGGCACAAAAGGCGCGGCGTTGACCACTTTTATCAGTTTAGCAGGGCGTTATTTGGTATTAATGCCCAATAATCCCCGTGCAGGTGGCGTATCGCGGCGCATTGAAGGCGCAGAACGCAATGAAGCCCGCGAAATTATGGCGAATTTAAAAGTGCCTGATGGCATGGGCTTAATTTTACGCACCGCAGGTTTAGGCAAAACCGCTGACGAATTACGCTGGGATTTAGATTATTTATTGGATGTATGGCAATCCATTGATAATGCTGTTAAAGAGCGTCCCGCGCCCTTTTTAGTTTATCAAGAAAGCAACATCATCATTCGCGCCATTCGTGATTATTTGCGTGAAGATATTGATGAAATCCTTGTCGACGATGCTGAGATTTATAATGAAGCCGCTCAGTTTATGAAGCAAATCATGCCTTCATTTGTCAACAAGGTAAAACTTTATCGCGATAAAGTGCCGTTATTCACGCGCTATCAGATTGAAAGTCAAATTGAATCCGCTTTTCAACGCGAAGTTAAATTGCCTTCTGGTGGTTCAATTGTTTTAGACCACGCTGAAGCATTGCTGGCGATTGATATTAACTCTGCCCGCGCCACTAAAGGCGTGGACATTGAAGAAACTGCATTAACGACCAACTTGGAAGCGGTAGAAGAAGTTGCGCGCCAATTGCGTCTCCGTGACTTGGGCGGCTTGATTGTCATTGATTTTATTGACATGCTCAGTCATCGTAATCAGCGCGAAGTAGAATCCCGCTTAAAAGAAGTTTTGAAACTTGACCGCGCCCGTGTGCAAGTAGGACGAATTTCACGCTTTGGCTTGCTGGAAATGTCGCGCCAACGCTTGCGTCCTTCGCTGGGCGAATCTAGCCACATTACTTGCCCGCGTTGTAATGGACAAGGACGCATTCGTAACATTGAATCTTTATCTTTAGCGATTCTGCGCTTAGTTGAAGAAGAATCGATGAAAGAAAGCACTTCAAAAATCATGGTGCAAGCCCCTGTTGAAGTCGCAACATATTTGTTAAACGAAAAACGCCATACGATTGAAGAGTTAGAACGGCGGCAACATTTGGTAATTGTGGTTATTCCGAACCCCAATTTAGAAACACCGCATTATCAAGTGCAACGTTTAAAACAAGATGAGCGCACCTCGTTCAGTGAAAAAGCCAGTTATAAATGGGTCAATATTCGTTTGAGTGGCGAAGAAGAATTAGAGCGGCACATTAACGCGCCTGTGACGGCTGAAGTGGAAGAAGAAGAAGAGCCAGCGGTTAAAAATATTGTGCGTTATGCACCGCCGCCGCCTGTGGTGAATCCTGCGCCCGCGCCATCTGTTGCTGCAATTACTCGCCAGCCGCCTCCCCCCAGCAAACCCAGTGCAAACTTTATACAGCGGTTATGGGGAACATTATTTGGTGGTGCTGCGACCGTACAAGTGCCTGAAGAGACTGTGAGCGAAGAAAAAACGCCAACCCGTGCACCTGATACGCGCAATCCACGCGGGCGGGAACGCAATGAAAATCGGGGACAAGATGCAAGCAATCGGCAATGGACAAACACCACATCGATGAATGTTTCAGCCGATGCTAATGCAGGCAATACGGGACGGAATGAAAACCGTAACTTTAAAAATCAAAACAATCGTTTAAATCAAACACAGCGCAATCCCAACTTTAAGCAGAAAAACCGCAATGAGCGTGTAAATGAGGTGCGGGTGCGGGAAGAAGAACCGCAAGCAGTTGTTGAAGAAGAAACCCAATTAATTCAAACGCCTGTTGAAATAGTTGAAAAACCTGTATATGAAGAACGTCAACCTCGTTTTGAACATAATCGTGTTGAAAAGATTGAAAAATCTGAACCTGAAAAAGTACAGGCACAAGAAGAAAAACGGGATGACCCAGAAGAAACAACTGCCGATTTAATTATTGCCGCATTAGATGATGTTGAAGTGGTCAATCCACAAGCCGCAGTGAATGCTGCATTAGAAGGCGAAGGGGAAAACCGTTATGACCGTCGTAATCGGCGCAATCCACGCCGTAACCCCCGTTTACCTCGTCGTGAAGGCAATTACGCCCCTACGACTGAAGAAACGCCAGTGCAAGCACCTAATGGTGAAGTAACGGCGGTTGAAAATGTGGAAGAAACACCCGCGGTTGAAGCCCCTCCTGAATATAAATCCTCACCTTATAACCGTTTGTACAAACGCCGTTTTGAACGCAATGAACGCCGCTTTGAGCGGCGGCAAGCGAATCAAAATGAAAATCAAAGCAGTGATGAAGAAACCGCTGCTAATTTGATGAGTGATGTTAATGATGCAGTTCAAGAGCTGAAAATACAGGCTTTAGATGAGGCAATTAAACAAGTTCAAGTCAATGAAAACGAACGTGGACAGGTAGAAGGCGGTAACATTACACAGGAAATTTCTACAAATGTTGCTTCTGAATCTGTATCACCTGCGCCCGTTGAAATGGTTAATACCTATCAGCCTAGCTCTGAGCCTGTGGAAGAAAAACGGCGGCATTTTAATGAAACTAAAACGGTTTCATTTGAAGAAATTCGTGAAATTCAAGCGTCGGTGATTGAACCTGAAACTACGCCCGTAGCAAGACAAAATGTAATGCAACCGATTGAATCAGTTGAGTCAGAAGCTAAAACGGTAGCAAAATCTCCTACACCTGTTGCAGATGTACTTGTAACAACAACAATGACTGTCGTTGACCGTGGTTATCCGCCGTTATCAGGCGCGTTGGCATATCCAATTATTTCGTCGATTGCAGTCACTGCGGTGACGGAAGAAAATAAACCAACGCCCGCAACGACGATTAGCGCGATAGAAGTAGCAAAGCCTGAACCTGTTGTTGAAACAGCAGCAGTTTATGAAGCTCCTACACCAGTAGAAACAGTTAACGAAGCTCCGCAAGCTGCGCCTGCGCCTACACAAGTACAGCAAGCAGAAGTCAGCAATGTACCTGAAATTGCACCTGTAGTTACGCCAATTGTGGAAAGTACGCCCGTTGTAGAAAAAGAGGTTGTTATTCAAGAGCCGCAAATTGTGCAACCAGTAATTGAAACGCCCGTTGCTACAGTAACGGAAACATTCACACCTGCCGTGATTGCTGCACCTATTAATGAACCCGTTATTGCGCCTGTGAGCAATGTGGTAACGCCTGTAGAAAGCGCGCCCGTTGCGGTTGAAGTGGTTGAAAAAGTAAATACGCCCGTTGTAGAAGAAGTTAAAACTGAAGCAGTGAAAGCCGTAGAAACCATTTCTACGCCTGTTGAAACAAGCGTCATTAAAAACGAACCTGTTGTTACAACGGTAGAAAGTAATCACTCTTCAAGCAGCTCTTCAGATAGCAACAGTTATAGCAGTTCTGACAGTGGTAGCTCTAGTTCTTCTTCTTCGCAAGATTAATTAGATAGCGTAAATAAAAAAGCCTGCAAATTGCAGGCTTTTTGGGAGTGCAATAGCTTCAGCTATTGCAATTCTTTCCGAAAGGAAAAATTTAAAAAAATAGTGGATTATCCAAAAAGCAATAGCTGAAGCTATTGCACTCCTTCTATATCCATTTTTCTCATTTCTCAGTTTTAATTTTCAAAACCGTTGCACACGCTGGATATTTTTGACACACCCAGAAATAATTCCCCGCTTGTTGCCCTTTTTTAGCTTGCATTTTACGCATTGCTGAACCGCATTGCGGACAAAGGCGTTGTTGCGAATTTATTTTTTTTGAATCATTGAAAATCAAATTTAAAGTTTGCAAATTAGTTTGCAATACTTTTTTATCATAATGCGTCTGTAATGTTTGATAAATCACGGGAATATTAACTTTATTTAAAGCCAACTCAATGAATTTATCTTGAATTTGTGAACGCAAACTTTTCCCATCTTCTAAATTATAATCTAATAAAATCACGCCTTTGATTTGTAAATTGGGACGTTGACAAATTACAAAATCTACTTTCTTTTGCTGCAATCGCTCATCCGCTTTTTGCCAGTCTTGCGGAGTTAACGTGGGCTGTGCTTCTAAAAGACTACTTAAAGGAACTTGATTAAAAACACAATAATTTGAAGCTTGAAAAAGTTGTTGTAACGCAAAATACAAATTATGCTCAGAAGCTTGAGCAATTGTTAAAAATTCTCGCGAAGTATAAGGATAATGTGGAATATCAGCTAAATGTTGAACATTCACCACATCGCCACGCGGATATTCTGTTGCAATAATTGCAGGGCGTTTCAGGTCAAGATTACCGCCGTAACGGTTTACATTCGGCAATTGTATGCTGTTATCACTGGCAGAGGATGACCATAAACGCGAAATAAAGTGCCAAAAAACAGAAGCTTTGGGTTTATAAGGCGAAGGTGGCGTTATATAAGGATTCCAACGATATTTTCGTGAGTGGCGATACCATGCAAATATTAGCCAAATTAAGCCAATACCTGCTATTCCACTCGCAATAATGACTAATTCCATATTTTGACATCACTCAGTAAAACAAGTAGGTAAGTAACTTACCTACTTGCAAAAATCATTCATTAAACGAGTGATAGCAAAAACTTATCCAGCGTCATAAAAACCGTGATAAAAACTATTTTGCCGCTTTACTGTAAGCATCGTCTGCAACGGCTGTCCACGCATCATTATCCGCTTGGAATTTTTGATACGCTTCATACACTCGTTTAAAGTTAGCATCTTTAGCGGCTTCTTCTTCTAAAGTCTCTTTAGTGAGTTTAGCCAATTCTTTTAAAACATCAGCAGGGAATTCTAGCACGGTGACATTGCGTTTTTCTTTAAGTTCCCGTAAATATTTGTTGTTCTGCGCTTCAAATTCAGCAAACATTTCTTGATTTAATGCTTTTGCTGCCACTTCAACAATTTTTTGTAAATCTTTAGGCAATTTTTCATAAGCTTCTTTATTTACAATGAGTTCTAAAGCAGTGCCTGGTTCATGCCAACCTGGATAATAATAGAATTTCGCCGCTCTATATAATCCCAAACGCTCATCGTGATAAGGGCCGACCCATTCGGTTGCGTCAATTGTGCCGCGCTCCAACGCCGTGTAAATTTCGCCGCCTGCCAGTAAAACAGGTGTGCCGCCTGCTTTAGCTAATACTTTGCCGCCTAAGCCTGGAATGCGCATTTTTAAGCCTTTTAAATCGGCGGCAGAGTTAATTTGTTTATTAAACCAGCCGCCCATTTGTACACCTGAATTACCGCCGGGGAAAGGGATAACATTAAAAGGTTTGTACAATTCGCGCCATAATTCTAAGCCGCCGCCATTGTAAAACCACGCATTCATGCCTTTTGCTGTCATGCCAAAAGGAACAGCCGACATAAATTGCGCCGCTGGCACTTTGCCTGCCCAGTAATAAGCAGCACCGTGTCCGATTTGCACTGTACCTTGTGAAACTGCGTCAAACGTTTGTAACGCTGGCACTAATTTACCACCCGCAAATACTTGAATGCGCAAACGTCCATCGCTCATGCTCTCTACATCTTTAGCAAAACGTTCAACGCCTTCTTGGAAAATTGGAAAACCTGGTGGCCAAGTTGTCACCATTTTCCAGTTAATCGTTTCTGCCATGACGGTGTTAGATAAACAAAGTAAACCCAGCCCTAAACAAGCAAAGGTGTTTTTTATAGTTTTCCACATCATTGCGACCTCCTAAAAATTGAATACTATAAGTATTTTTTTAAATACTTAGTTTTAGAGAAAATTTGGCAAATTAATCGTTACAATTAATCTGCCAAACTCAAAGAAATGACAGGCGAAAAAGACAGGATTATTTATTGATAACTTGTTGAATTTGCAATTTACCTAAATCAATAATTGCAACTTCAGCCAGTGCAGTTAACTTGCTGTTGGGAACGACAAACTCAAACACGCCTGAGTCTTTAGACACACCTTGCGGGTCAACAATTTCATTCATTGTCCGTCCCGTGCCACGGAAGTGTTCAAAAATGCTTAATTTTTGTTCTAATAATTCACGATAAGCCCAATCTGTGCCGCCTGTTGCTTTTAAAGCAGCATAGACAACGGATTTTAAACGCTCTTTGCCGACGGTTGGGAAATTAATGGCTAATTGTTGTGACGTTACGTCGCGGAAAAATAATTGTGTAGGCGCAAATTCCCCTTTTTTATTGGGGTCAATGACAGAATTTTGCGCTAACACTTTAAATAAACTGAAAATATTGTCCCAAGTAGGCACAAAAATTTTAGTTTGCCAATCAGTGGGTAATTCGCCGTTTAACACATCACTGCGCGTAATGGCATCAGGTAAGCGGAAAATAATCGCTACCATGGGCACATCGCGTTGCCAATGAATCACATCTTCAGCTTCGTAACCAATATCTAAATAAATATCTAACAACGATTTACCATAAATCGCTTCAGGCGTAGTCACAAACGCATAAGGTTTTGTAGATAAAATCGCGTTATCTAAAACTTGATTTTGGTCATTCAGCGTATATTGACGGGGCGCAATGCGTACATAATATTGCGGTGTGGGGGATAGTTTATCGTAGGGAATGGCAGCACGACTTAAACTTTGTGCTTCACTGACAACGGCTTGCAAAGCGGGTGATAACTTATCAGCTGCGGGATATAGCAACGCCCGTTTTCCTTCTTCAGCATGAGCTATGCTTAAATACATTAAAGCAAAACATAATGTGCTTAACTGAAGCATCCAACGAAAGAAACGCATCAAAACCTCCTTTTATAAAGTGATTAATTATCGTGAATCATCACGACTCTTTTTTGGCTATATTTGTACTACTCATCAATAATTCTTGCAATTGTGTTAATAAATCATCGCGATGATACGCACCTTTTTGGAAAATAGCATTAACACGACTGGTTAAATATTCACGGTCAGCGCGGGTCATTTCTTTTGCCGTTAATACAATCACAGGGATATTTTTCAAATCTGCGTGATGACGCAAATGATTTAAAAACTCAAAACCATCCATTTCTGGCATCATTAAATCTAGCAAAATCAAATCAGGTAAAGTTTTTTCCGCCAATTCTAATGCAACTTTGCCATTATTTGCTAAAGTCACTTTCCAGCCATGACGTTGTAACATATCCCGCGTTAAATCTTGGGTAATTCTATCATCCTCAATGACCATAACAGAATAATCACGCTGTTTAATCGCGTGATATTTTTGCAATACTTTAAAGATTTGTTGATGGTCTATAGGTTTCAGCAAATATTCAGAAGCCCCTAAGGAATAACCTAATTCCTGATTTTCTACCATTGATAACATAATCACGGGAATAGATTGCAAGTTAATATCATTCTTTAATTCTGATAAAACCATCCAACCATCAATACCCGGCATCATCACATCTAAAGTAATTGCATCTGGGCGGATTTCACGCGCTAAACGTAAACCTTCTTGTCCATTATCAGCAACAATGACTTTATAACCCATTTTACCAATATGTTTGCTTAATAAATCACGCGTAGAATTATCATCATCAATCACTAATACAGTGGGTTTATTTTCTGTTACATTTTCTTCTACAATTTTCTCAGAAGATGGATTAGAAACATGCGATAAAACATCAATTGAAAGATTATCAGTTTCTTTTTCTAGGAAAGCGGGATAGGTCATAATTTTCGTAGGTAAAGCCACAACAAAGCGTGTTCCTTTCTCTGCTTCACTTTCTAATTCAATAAAACCGCCCATCATTTCTACGAAATGTTTACTAATCACTAAACCTAACCCCGTTCCTCCATATTTACGGGTTGTTGAACCATCTACTTGTTTAAAAGGTTTAAACAAAAGTTTTTGTTGGTCTTTAGGAATTCCAATACCGTTATCTTGAATGCTAAAAGAAACCCAAGGTAAACCTTCTTTCTCAAAAGTGTTAACCACTAACTGAATAACACCGTTTTCAGTAAATTTAGAAGCATTTCCTAATAAATTCAGTAACACTTGTCTCAATTTGATTAAATCACCATACATTAATCCGACAGGGCGTTCATAACGCAATTCTAAACGGTTACGCCGCTGTTTAATTAATACTTCTATTGTCGTTAATACTTCATCTACCATTGTACTAATGTTAAAAGTTTCATTAAACACTTCCATTTTGCCAGATTCAATTTTAGATAAATCTAACACATCATTAATTAAACTCAATAAATGCTTACCTGAAGCATTAATTTTATGCAAATCAATAACGACTTCTTCTTGGCTTAAATCTTCAAAATCTTCTTTCAACATTTCACTATAGCCAATCACTGCATTTAAAGGCGTGCGTAATTCATGGCTCATATTTGCAATAAATTGACTCTTAGCCACATTTGCCGCTTCAGCGACTTGTTTAGCTTCTTGCATTTTTTCATCAGATTCTTTAATGGCATATAACATGGCATTAAAGCCTTTGCCTAAACGTCCGATTTCATCTTGTCGTAATTCATCGGCGCGAACTTCACGTTCTCCTAATTTTACTTGCTCAATAACAAGCAATAAATTATTTAAACCCGCTGTTAAACTATTCGCTAAGAAAATAGCAAATAAAACACCAATAACAATGGCTAAAACCGCATAAAATAAACCGTTCAAAATAACAGTTTGTAAATTGCGCTCAACCATTTTGGTAGAAAGTCCCACCCGCACCCATCCCAGTAATTTATTACCTGACAAAATAGGAGCAGCCACATCTAAAAATGTAGCAGTTTGTAATAACACTTTGGCGGTCGGCGTAACTTTTTGATTTTCAAATAATGAAATTCCTATTTCGTCAGTTAAATAATGCCCAATCCATTGTGAATCGGTATGTGCTAAAACTTGCCCCCGCAAATTAGTAATGAGCGCATATTCCAAACCAGGATAACGCATTTGATAACTCAAAGTTTCGCGCATCCCCATCACATCACTAGCAAGTACCCATGAACCACTATTTGCGGCTAAATTTTCAGCGAGTGCAATGGCTTGTTTTAAGCTTTGTTGCTGTAAAAAAGTCCGCTGCTGTTCTGTTAAATCAATGACAAAAATAGTCATTAGTACTGCATGAACTGCGGCAATTCCGATAATCAATTGTCTGCGAATAGAAGTTGACCAATAACCTTGCAAAGTTTGATATTGTTTTTTTAAAGGCATAAAACGATATAACGTTTGACCAATAATTTCTAAAAAATGATAAAAAGCTTGCATTTTTGCCTGCAACTGAGTGGAAAATGACTGAAAATATCCCATCTTTCCCTATCTCGATAATGGTCTAACAGTACGATTAAAGTTATCCACAAAATCCCGCACTGGTTGGAAAGTTTGTGAATCTGCTTTTTCAAAACGTTCTAATGGCATTCTTGCTAAAATTTCTTGTCCTTCGGGCGTAGTATGTAAATTAGCTAACAAATCTGCCACTTTATCTACAATAGCAGGCGGAACATTGTTATTTGCGACAATGCCGTTATTGGGCAATTTGTCTGTTTGCCATTTAACTTCTAATTCAGCAGCAAATTCTGGGTGTTCTTTTTCAAAGAATTTCCATGCAGAAGGCCATGTTGCGCCCGCACTGACTTGTTTTAAATAGACATTCATTAAAGAAGATTCGTGTGTGCCCACATATAAAGTTTCAACATCTTTATTAACATCAACCCCATGGGTAACTAAATAGTATTGCGGCAACATGGTTGCTGCTAATGCTGTTGGAGCGGGATAGCTAATTTTTGTACCCTTTAATTGCAAAATGTCGGTAATTCCGCTGTCTTTGCGTACAACAATGATGCCACGAAAATTATCATCATTGCCCATTTTAGCGATGATTTTGTAACCTTTGCTATCTGCTGAAACAACAGTGTGATAGGGATTAGGTAAAGCAAATTGAAACTTGCCTGCATATAATTTTTCTTCAAATGCCGCATAATTACGAGAGGCTTCTAAGCGAAAAACCACTTCTGGAATGCGTGCGCTTAAATAATCCATCAAGGGGTCATAAATCGCTTGGAGTTGTTGTGGATTGTGAAGAGGATGAATGCCAAAAATATATTCTTCTTTTTTTTGTTCAAGCGGTTTTTCGCTAAATTGCGGTGTATATTGCGCTTTTCCTTCAGAACCGTTATCACATCCTGCTAAAACTGCAAGCAGAGAAAAAAAACATAAAAAACGAATGAAAAAAAACATATACACTCCTTTTAGCGAGTTTTAACAACGATGAGTTTTTACTTAGCTTTGTTTTTATAAGAAAATAAAATTGAGTACAGAAAATGATGCTAAATAAATTTTGATGAAAATTAAAATATCAGGATAAGATTTACTTAGAACATAAGTGAATAATATGCAATCTACAAGCCTAATTTAAAGTAATAATAAAAAAAATGTAATTGTTACGCAAAGCAAAAAATTATTAAATTAAAATATATATAAAAAATAATGTGTTATATCATTATAAAATTAAATAATCGTTAACGGTAAACAGATAAATAGAAAATTACCTTTTATATCAAATAAAAAGCAAATAATAATGACTAAAGAAAATTTATATCACGCCGTTAGTAAGATAAAGAAAAAACTTGCTAGGTTTTGAAAACCTAGCAGCTTTGTTTGAGTAAGTTCAAAAATCTGTTAGTTTTTTGAGAATAAACAGCGTGGACAATTTGGTCTAACTCAGATTATTTTAAGGCGCGGGGGGACAAATAACTTTTACTTCGTATAAAGAGCTCCATTGTTTGCCAGTAATAAATAAACGGTCTTTTGCTGCATCATAAGCAATTCCATTCAGTACGCTCCCCTCTTCTTTTCTTTCTTTTTTAACTAAATCACTGGCATCAATCCAATGTTTAACTGTGCCAGTAATAGCATCAATTTGCGCAATTTTATCGCTATACCAAATATTGGCTAAAATATCTCCTTGATACCATTCAAGTTCATTTAAGTAAGGGATAGGCGTTTCTTTATCAGTCACAGTAATTTCTCTTTGCACACTAAAATCTTGTGGATTTAAGAAACGTAAAATAGCTGAACCATTACTCATAATGAGTTCTTCTGTATTTTGTGTCAGTCCCCAGCCTTCTGTTTCGTAATGAAAAGTGTGTAGTTCTTTAAAATTATCCAGTTGTTGCACAAAAGCTGTTTTTTCTTTCCATGTTAATTGAATCAGCTTGCCCTCCCATAAAGCTAAACCTTCTGCAAAATAGAGTGTTGCTAAGGTTTTTTCACGCGTGACTTTTCCACTTTCTAATTCCACTTGACGCAAGCTAGAATGTCCGTATAAGCCCGTACTTTCATATAAATGCCCAGCGTGATATAACAAACCTTGGGTAAAAGCCTGTGGGTCATGAGGATAACGATGCTCAATTTGAATTTGGCATAAACTCGCTGAAGCTAAATTCAGCGCAAATAAAACTGACCACATAAAATTTTTCCTTAAATCAATGCAAATAAAAAAAATTGAAGAACCTTTATAATCAACATCAACTTGATATTTTAAATCTGAATTATGCAACTGAGTCAATTATTAATGCTTTCTCCTTTTGAGGAAAGTTTAGATGTTCATATCAAACATTTAGCTTTAGACAGTCGCTTAGTCCGTGCAGATACTTTATTTTTTGCCTGTCAAGGTACACAAGTTCATGGTGAGCAGTTCATTGCACACGCTGTGCAACAAGGGGCGATCGCCATAGTTCGCGATAGTCAGGATATGACGACGACTAAAGTAGAAAGCTTGCAAATTGCAGACAAGCTTATACCTTGTGTTAGTATTCCCCATTTAAATCAAGTGATTGGTGATATTGCCGCCCGTTTTTATGAGTATCCCACTGAAACTATGAATGTGATAGGTGTCACGGGAACGAATGGCAAAACCTCCATTACCCATTTTATTGCACAATTTTTAGAGCAACTTGCTCCCTGTGGCATTTTAGGAACAGTGGGCTATGGACGTTATGGGCATTTGCAAACGGCTTCACATACCACACCCGACGCGTTGCGATTACAACAATGGTTTGCAGAGTTTAAACAACAGGGAATTTTGCAAATTGTCATGGAAGTTTCATCACACGCCTTAGCGCAAGGACGGGTTAACGGAACGTTATTTGATACCGCGGTTTTTAGTAATTTAACCCGTGATCATTTAGATTTTCATCATACGATGGAAGCTTATGCCGCCGCTAAAGCACGTTTATTTCAATGGCATAATTTGCAAACGGCTATTGTGAATATTGATGATGCTTTTGGTAAGCAATTATTCGCTGATTTACCCAGTGAAGTACAAGCTATCAGTTACAGTTTACAAACGCCTCATGCCACGTTGTACGGTGAACTTATCGCCCAAACACCGCAAGGAATGCAGTTAAACTTACACTATGAGCAACAGCAAATTAATGTGCAACTGCCTTTATATGGACGCTTTAATGCGAGTAATGTTTTAGCAGCAGTTGCTGTGTTAATGTTTAATGGTTTTAATTTAATAGAATTAGCGCAATTATTGCCGCAGATAAAATCCGTTGCGGGACGGATGGAAATTTTCCGTTCTCAACGACCAGATTTGCCAGTTTGCATTATAGATTATGCCCATACACCCGATGCTTTGGAAAAAACCTTAACTGCAATTACCGAACATTGCCACGGTAAAATTTGGTGTGTATTTGGCTGTGGGGGCGATAGAGATACTGGCAAACGTCCATTAATGGGCGCAATTGCTAAACAATTAGCTCATCATGTCATTTTGACCAATGATAACCCACGCCATGAAGACCCTATGCAGATTATTCAAGCAATTTTACAGGCTTGGCAAAGCGATGAAACGCCTCCGCATGTTATGATAGACCGTGAAAAAGCTATTCGCTATGCGCTGCAACACGCGGCTGTTAATGATATAGTTTTAGTGGCAGGAAAAGGTCATGAAGACTATCAACAAATAGGAGATACTCGCATTTCTTATAGTGATAGAGTGGTGGTAGGACAGATAATGGCATGAGTGCGTAGAGTTTTATATAATTTATGCTTTTAACAAGGATGTGTTTATCACATATCCTGTATTATTGATAATCATGGAAAATTATCGCTTGTCACCATCAATGATTGATTCCAACGGTATTTAACCCTTCTTTACTCACTTTTACCTCTAATAACGACTTTATGAATCATACAGCATTACTCAGTTCTTGTAGTTTGCTTTTTCTGTTGTCTGCCCATAGTTTACCAACGTTTGCTGACTCTCCACCCACCACTGCAACGCCTGAGTCGGTGAAAGTTGAGTCTGCACCCGCCGCGACAACGCCCCCCGCTGCTTTATTCGGTTTTGCCGATGTACAGCGTCGTGCTTCAGAATGGGCAAAACAACCTTATCAACCTAAAGATGCTACTCCTTTACCCGAATCTTTAGAGAAAATGAATTATGACCAATACCGTGATATTCGTTTTCGTCCTGAGAAAGCTTTGTGGTTAGATGAAAAAGCACCTTTTGCCTTGCGTTTTTTCCATCGCGGTTTTTTATTTAACAAACAAGTTAAAGTCAACATTATTGATAAAAACGCGGTGATGACGTTGAATTATTCACCCGATTTTTTCAATTACGGCAAAAATCAAGTGGGTGAATTGCCTACTGATTTAGGGTTTGCAGGCTTTCAAGTCATTCACCCTTATCATTCTCAAGAAGTTTATGATGAAATCACCGTCTTTTTAGGTGCGAGTTATTTTCGTGCGGTTGGTAAAGGGCAATGGTATGGAATTTCTGCCCGTGGTTTAGCCATTGATACGGGTTTACCCAAACGCGAAGAATTCCCCTATTTCCGTGAATTTTGGATTGAAAAACCTGAAAAAGAGGCGAAAACTTTAACAATTTACGCCTTATTAGACAGTCCAAGCGTATCAGGTGCATATCGTTTTATTCTGAGCCCAGAAGAAAATATGCAAATTGAAGTTAAAACCAGTTTATATTTTAGAAATAGCGTAGAACAACTGGGTATCGCGCCACTCACCAGTATGTTTTATAAAGGTGAAAATTTAGAACGTTTCCGCAATGGCGTGCGTACTGAAATTGATGACTTCCGTCCTGAAGTACATGATTCTGATGGTTTATTGATGCAAACGGGAGCTAATGAAATGATTTGGAGACCGTTAAATAATCCTCAATTCTTACGCATTAACACCTATTCAGATAATAATCCTAAAGGCTTTGGTCTCATTCAACGCGACCGCGACTTTAACAACTATCAAGATTTAGAAGCACGTTACCATCGTCGTCCTAGTTTATGGGTACAACCCATTGGCGATTGGGGCAAAGGGACAGTGCGTTTAGTAGAAATTCCGACCGATGCCGAGCGAAATGATAATATTGCCGCCTTTTGGACACCTGAAGAAAACATTAAAGCGGGTGACGAAAAAACTTACGAATATCGTTTACATTTCATGTTAAATGACAGCCGTTTACAACCTAATGGCGGACAATCAATTTCTACCCGTGTTGGGCGCGGCGGGGCGGAAAGTTTAGATGAACATCGGCGTAAATTTGCCGTAGACTTCGTGGGCAAAGTATTTGGTAAAGTTCCTGAAGATGGCAAAGTTGACGCAGAAGTCACAGCTTCTTCAGGTAAAATTCTCAATACCTTTGTACAACACAACCCAGCAACTGGCGGCTGGCGTTTATATTTTGAATTAGAATTTGATGACAAAAAGACAGTTGATTTACGCGCTTTCCTCAAATATGGACAAGATGTATTGACTGAGACATGGAGTTATCAATGGAACAACCTGAAATAGGTACGGCAACCATTATGAATTCGTCAGGCGTTTCGCATCTCAGCAATACCGAAAAAGCAGAACAACTCGCTGCGCGCAATAGAACGCGGATTATCCAATATTTGCTTGCCTATCAAATTCAAGCAACTGAAATTGATACTTTGGTTGAAAAAGTAATGCAACAATTACAATATCATAGCTTACAAACGTCTAATGATATTCCTTTGCCATTAATTATTCAAACCAGCCAAACCGTTTTGAATGAATGGTTTAGCCAATATGTATCTACCGAATTGCGGCAAGAACAGCAAACATTATTATCTATTCATTTAGCCCTACTGTGTTGGCGACGACTAGACCAATACAAACAAATGATTTTTGATGACAATGCCACGCCGTTAGCAGCCAATATTGACCCGTTGCCAAGTGTGCTTGCCCATGCTGTGCCTGTTCCTGCTCCGTTAGAGATGCCAATCCGTCCGTTTGAATTCTGGTCGCTAGGCTATTTCTTCCGTCGCTGGTTTAGAAAAACAACAACTCCTACCTAAACTGAAGGAGTGCGCAAAGCGCACTCCTTTTGTTTTTGTTTCAATTTTCTCAATGCTTTGGTGAACCTTGTATGACAAGAACTTTTGACGGTAGCGTAAAAACGCATTTTGTGCGCCGTTTTATCTTCTTCTCGCTGGTCTTTGTAACCACGCTTTTTGCCCTCAGTTTGCTGGGAAGCGTGTTTCAAAAAGACGGACTGACGGTATTAGAAGGTATTTTACTGTTTTTCTACGCTGTGTTATTTAGCTGGATTTGTTTACCTTTTTGGACAGCCACCTTTGGCTTTTTTATTTTATTATGGAATAAAGACAAATACGCAATTTCTGCCAGCTTAAAACGAGCTACACCGCTCACAGCT
Organism: uncultured Thiotrichaceae bacterium; assembly: GCA_964555395.1. Classification (GTDB taxonomy): domain Bacteria; phylum Pseudomonadota; class Gammaproteobacteria; order Beggiatoales; family Beggiatoaceae; genus CAZKST01. The sequence goes on from CAZKST010000007.1 coordinate 29,235, forward strand.
CAAGCAAAAACTGCTTTAGTAATGCCAGTTTACAATGAAGACCCCCATCGGGTTTTTGCGGGATTACGCTCAATTGCAGAAGCTTTAATTAATACGGGCAATCATGCCTATTTTGATATTTTTATTTTAAGTGACACCCGTAATCCTGAATTATGGGCAGAAGAAGAATTGCGCTGGCAAGCATTGCAACGCGACATGCAAGGCAAAATTAATGTTTATTACCGCAATCGTGAGCGCAACACTGAGCGCAAAGTTGGAAATTTAAAAGACTTTTTAACCCGCTGGGGGGGACATTACCGCTACATGATTGTCTTAGATGCTGACAGCATTATGACAGGCGAATTGCTGGTAAAAATGGTACAAATCATGGAAGTAAATCCCACGGTTGGACTGATGCAAGTCCCCCCTGTACCAGTCAATCGTGAATCCCCTTTTGCCCGCATTCAACAATTTGCAGGACGAATTTATGGCGCAATTTTCACCGCTGGACTCAATTTTTGGCAATTAAGCGAAGGCAATTATTGGGGACACAACGCTATTATTCGGGTAAAACCTTTTGTTGACCACTGCGGATTGCCCCATTTACGCGGACGCGAACCTTTTGGCGGCGAAATTTTAAGCCATGATTTTATTGAAGCTGCATTATTACGCCGCGCAGGTTGGGAAGTATGGTTAGCCTATGATTTAGAAGGCAGTTATGAAGAAATACCGCCCACTTTAATCGATTACGCCAAACGCGACCGCCGCTGGTGTCAAGGCAATTTACAACATACAGGCATTTTAACATTAGCAGGTTTACACCCTATTAACCGAATGCACGTTGTTACTGGCATCATGTCCTACTTAGCCTCGCCCTTATGGTTACTCTTTTTAGTCGCGACGGGCATTGATGCCTATTTTCGTGCGCAACAAGAAACCGTCTATTTCTTCGGCGATACGCTTTTCCCCGTCTGGCCTGAATATCACACGGTAGAAATGACGACCGTGTTAGTCGTAACTTTAGCCTTCTTATTTTTACCAAAAATTTTAGGGCTATTACTGGTTTTCATGCGCGGCGATAATTACATTCGTACTTATGGCGGCAAATTACGCTTAAGTGCCAGTGTATTATTAGAAACACTGTCATCTATGTTACTTGCCCCCATTTTGATGCTATTTCAAACCCATTTTGTTATTGCAATTTTATTTAGACGCAATATTAACTGGGGACCTCAAAATCGTGATGACCATCAAACGGGCTTTGTAGAAGCTTTATTTGCGCATTGGTTTCATACTTTTGTTGGAATTGCGGTAGGATTTTTTGCGTATCACTATATTCCAGATTTTTTCTGGTGGTTAATTCCCGTGCTTGCGGGTTTAGTATTATCTGTGCCGTTATCGATGCTGATTAGTAATGCAGGGATTGGGCGTTATTTGAAAAAACAAGGATTATTTTTAATTCCTGAAGAAACGCAACCGCCGCAAGTGCTGTTACGTTTAGAACATCATTTAGCGCAAGAAGACTATTTAGCTGCAAGCAGTGTTGAACGTTTCACTGAAGTTTTACTAGACCCCCAAATCAATGCTTTACATGCTGCTTTGTTACCCGTAAGCAAACCCAGTAAACGGCAAAAACACCGTTTGCAAGGTTTGATTTACCAATTATTAGAAGATGGTATTGAAAGCTTAACCCCCGCCGAACGCCGCGAATTGCTCGCTGACCGTGACACGGTGCTAGAGTTACATACTTTAGCGTGGAGTTTACCGCATTTAGCGGAGAGTTTTGGTAAAACACATGT
>CAZKST010000008.1:0-3682 GCA_964555395.1 uncultured Thiotrichaceae bacterium
CGCTATTCCACCCTACAAACATCCTTAACTTATAGGAAGCCCATCAAGACTGTTTATTTGAACTGCGTAACTTCTAAACCCTTATAAATATCTTGCCAAACTTACCTTGCTTAAAAAACAATAGCTAAAGCGATTACATTCCCGCCCCCGCGTAATTTCTAATGTCATTATTTTTTATTTTCCTTTCAAACAACAAAGATAGAATTTGTCGTCGTCTGTACTAAAGTTTTGAAAAAGAGATTACCATAGGCTTTATCTGATTGGATTCAACTTACATTTTTCATACTTTCATATTATGCCACTCATTACGTTAACGACTGATTTTGGTACGCAAGATGGCTATATTGGCGCAATGAAAGGGCGTTTACTTTCCCGTTGCCCTGCTGCAACGTTGGTCGATATCAGTCATACCATTCCACCGCAATCTGTTTTAGTTGCCGCTTGGTGTATTGCCCGCGCCGTGCCGCATTTTCCACCCAATACTATTCATATTGTCGTTGTTGACCCGCAAGTCGGCTCAGAACGGTCGGCATTATTAGTGCACACTGTTCAAGACCAGTGGTTACTTGCGCCTGATAATGGCGTGCTCAGTGTGTTATTAACTTTGCAACCCGCTATGCAAATTTATCGTTTGCATGAAACAACAGAATGGTGGCAAAAACATCATTGTTTTGATGGGTTAGAAGTTTTTACCCCCGCCGCCGCTTGTTTAGCAAATGGGGTGGCAGTCACGCAATTAGGTAAAGCAATTACCAATATTCAAAGCCTCACTTTTGCAAATGGTCGTTATGAGGATAATAAAATTATCGGGGAAATTATGGTTTTTGACCATTTTGGCAATGCCATTACTAACATTCCCGCTTTACAATTACCATCGCCTTTACCTGCAAATATTTATGTCCGCTTAGTTGCCAATGCAAAACATGACGCTTTAACCGTCAAATTAATGAATCATTATGTAGAAGGAAGTTTGCATCCTGCAACCGCAATTATTAATAGTGATGGTTTATTAGAAATTGCCGTATGTTGTGGCTCTGCACAGCAGCAGTTTAGTTTACAAGTCGGTGAAGTCGTAGTGTGTTATTGGGGTTAAAATTAATTCTTAGCTTTCAAGGATTGTTTTTATGTGTATTCCGCTTGCCGTTAAAAAACAAGGATGGCTGTTTCTTGTCATGGCAATTTTATCGTTAACTGGCTTGTCGCATTCGGCGCGGGCGGCTTTCGATAGTGCCAAACAACAAGAGGCGGCTAAAACTTTGGATTTAGAAATTTCTCGCATCATTCCTTCAGGACAGGATATTCCTTTAGGAAGACAGATTGTTATTCAATTTAATCAGGCAGTTGTGCCCGTTGGTAAAATGGAGCGCACAGCGGCTGAAATTCCTATCACCATTACGCCTGCTTTAGAGTGTCAATGGCGTTGGTTAAATACTTCAGCATTAGCGTGTCAATTAGATGAAAAAAATGCGCTTAAGCCTGCAACACGTTATCAAGTCACAATTAAACCCAGCACCTCTGCTACCGCTGTTTTAAAAACTGAAAGCGGTAAATTATTAAAAGCCGAAGTGAATCATGAGTTTATCACACAACGCCCCACCAGCCGCACAAATCGCTTTCAAACATGGCGCGCACCGAATATGCCAATTATTCGGGTCAGTTTTAATCAGCCTGTCACTAAAGCTTCGGTTGAAGCCCATTTATTTATGAAGAAAAGCAATGGGCAGCGTGTGCCTATCGTTGCGCAATTGGATTTAGCAACTGGGCAAAATGAAGATTCTGATTATGATTACGATACTTATAGCCAATATGAGCAAGCGTATGGGGAATATGGCGAAGGGCAATCGCCCGTCAATGCGCCCAAAGTGCAACAAGCAGATGTGGCAAATATTTGGTTAATTTCAGCAAAAAGTTTGTTACCGCTGGATGCAACCCTTTCTTTAGCGGAAGAAGCGGGTTTAGAGTCTTCTTTAGGCACAGAGCGCGGCGTTAATGAAAAGGTGATTGTGGAATTTAACACTTTCCCTGAATTTGCTTTCTTAGGCGTTCAATGCGTTGATTTACAAGATAATGAGATAAAAATTAATGCAGAAGATAAAGCTGACCCCAGTGTACGTTGTAATCCTATGCGCCCCATCGCTTTGCGTTTTAGCGCGCCCATTTTAAATAGTATTGTGCGGGATAATTTACTGGTCACGCCTGATTTGGCGGGTGGACGTAAAGATTTTAATCCTTGGGAAGAAGTACAAGACAGTTCTAGTTTAAACAGTTCGCACGCTAAAGGCGAAGAGTATCTAGTTTGGTTACCAACTTTATTAAAAGCGTATAGACAATATCAATTCCGTGCGAATAACGCGAATGTTAAAGATGAATTTGGGCGGGCTTTGAATAAAGCGATTAATTTAAGTTTCTTTACAGATAACCGTAATCCAGATTTTACCTTTGAACATCAAATTTCTGTTTTAGAAAAAGGGGTTGATAGTGAACTCCCTGTTTATATCACTAATCTTAATAAATTAACGCAACAATATCGGGTGATTACTGATAAAGGCATGTCTAGTATTAAGAGCCGTTTATTAAGTTTGCCTAAATTGCGCAATGTCTCCGTTAAAATTCCTTTTGGGATTCGTGAAATTTTAAGCGGTGGACAAGCTCCCGCCGCCGCGCCTGCTGCAACTTCTGCCGCAACAACCGCGACCAAAGAAACAGAATCCTTTGCGTCTGCCAAGAAAACAGCAGAAACTACGGCTAAGGCTTCAACTGAATCTTTTGCCTCACCTAAGAAAAATGCAACGCCTGCAACTGAAGCGGCTGCTCCTGTAGCAATAGACTATAACCAATCGGGCATTGTAGTCGGCAGTTTTAAAACTGAGCCGTCATTAGTCGAGAATCCGCCTACCTTTTTTACGCAAGTTACTCCGTTTTATGTGCAAGCGAAAATGGGCTATCACAATACTTTAGTGTGGGTCATGGATTTTGCGACGGGGAAACCAGTAGAAAATGCAGAAGTTATAGTTTTTACAGGGAATTATTTAACCCCGCTTTTAATTGCGCCTGCTAATGCGGGTGAAGGGATGAGCACTAAAACAGATGCAGCGGGTTTGGCAATGTTAGCGGGACATGCACAGATTGACCCCACGCTGTCATTGATGAATAACTATAATCATGAAAATGACCGCTTAATGGTGCAAGTGAAAAAAGACGGTGATATTGCTTTATTGCCGTTAGATTATGAGTTTAATGTCTCCATCATTAGTGCTGATAATGATTACAGTATTTATCCTTATGAGCGTACTAAACACGGACACATTAAAACGTGGGGGATGACGGCACAAGGGATTTATAAAGTGGGTGATACCATTCAATATAAAATCTATGTGCGTGACCAAGGCAATTTAGGTTTAATTGCTGCGCCAACCAGCAAATATGTATTAACCGTTGTCGACCCAATGGGCAATAATGCGTTTGAAGCTAAAGATTTGACTTTATCCGAATTTGGCACATTACAAGGCGAATTCAAATTAGGCGAACATGCCCCCGTTGGGCGTTATCAATTCAGCTTAAGTGCAGATTTTTATCCTAATAATACTTGGTATCCCTTACAAGTTTTAGTCAGTGATTTCACACCCTCACCTTTCAAAGTGACCACGACTTTAAACCAAGGGCTGTATCAAATCGGCGAAGT